>NZ_JAVJTO010000101.1:0-64559 GCF_040220235.1 Coleofasciculus sp. B1-GNL1-01 | reverse complement strand
ATTAGAATGTCTGGGTTTTGTTCAGAGCCAAATATTTTTTTAAAGGCAAAGTCGGTTTTAGGATTAATAAAAATCATAGTTATCCTCCCCCAATTAAAAGTAGACCTAAAAAACACGCGATCGTTTAAAACGTCTTTCTGTGTCAATCTGTGTTATTTAAGGGTGAGTCTATAGCAGGATATGATTCAATCGGTGTCACTTGTGTTATCACAAAGGATCTGGGTCAACACCTAGCGATCGCAGTCTCTCCTCTAACAATTTTGCCCGTTGTCGCTCCTGTTGAGCAATTTGTCGCTCATGAGCAATCTGCTCTTCTGGCGTCAATATCCGCTGTCCTTGCTCATCGTACCAGTACAACCACTCCCGCGTCATTCCCTGATAGGTTCCCCTTTCTCTTCCTATCCCTAATCCGATTTCCGATAACCACACCGGATTACCAAACTGTAACTGATACTCCCCATCCACTAACTTATACACTTCCAACGGCGCTTTACGACGTCGCAGGGGATTGTACACCACATAATAGAGTACCCCCATTTCCCGATAAATTTTTTTCTTACTGCTATATTCCCCGCGACGCTTATGGGATACTACCTCCAGCACCAACATGGGTACAACCTGCTCTTCCCACACCACATAAGACAGGCGCAAGTCCTCATCAATAAACCGTTGTACTCCCACACTCAAAAACCCATCGGGTACAATCGCCGGTTCTTTGGCGTGATAATATATCGCCATATCCACCCCAAAAAACCAATCCCAGCGCTTCTCCCACAACAGCGCTAGGACAGCTTTTAGTAATGAGGGAATCAAATCTTGAAGTTCATTGTCCACTGGCGTATCGTCAGAATCGGGTAGCTCTTCTGCACAGGGTAAGCAATCGGATGGCTTGTACTCTAGCATGAGTCGGTTAGGGAGCGACAACTAATTTCATTGTATTTTATTCCTCTTGAGTCATTAAGCACACAAACCATTTATGGTAGGGACACGATCCGATCCATCCGTGTCAACTTAACGCAATTCTTGACATTATGGTTTAAATGCCGAACAGCTTACCCAAATAAAGTCATTGCCTCTTCCAGCAAAAAATCCAGTTTACCATTAGCACTATCCGCCTCAATTTGCTTATCCCAAATTTCCCAATCTTTTTGAGCAAACCACTCTCTCAAGCGCCGGAAATCCCTTTTGTTCACTGGTTAGAAACGATAACTTGGTGGGTTACAGCGGATAGGTAATTAAATGATTTGTTCTCTCAATTGAATACCGCTTAACCCACCCTACGGTTTACGGTTGATGAGGTCTATAGGCAAGCAAATTAGTCGGTGGCAGAATATGATTCAATCAGTGTCTTATGTGTGATCACAAATTATCCGGCTCAACACCTAGCGATCGCAATCTCTCCTCTAACAATTTTGCCCGTTGTCGCTCCTGTTGAGCCACTTGTTCAGCTTCTGTTGCGCGTTGTCTCTCCTGAGCAATTTGTTCCTCTGGCGTCAAGATTCTTCGTCCTTGCTCATTGTACCAGTACAACCACTCTCGATTTATTCCCTGATAGGTTCCCCGCTCTCTTCCTATCCCTAATCCGATTTCTGCTAACCACACCGGATTACCAAACTGTAACTGATACTCCCCATCCACTAATTTATACACTTCCAACGGGGCTTTACGACGCCGCAGGGGATTGTACACCACATAATAGAGTACCCCCATGTCCCGATAAATTTTTTTCTTGCTGCTATATTCCCCGCGACGCTTATGGGATACTACCTCCAGCACCAACATAGGTACAACCTGCTCTTCCCACACCACATAAGACAGACGCAAGTCTTCCTCAATAAACCGTTGTACTCCCACACTCAAAAACCCATCGGGTACAATCGCCGGTTCTTTGGCGTGATAATATATCGCCATATCCACCCCAAAAAACCAATCCCAGCGCTTCTCCCACAACAGCGCTAGGACAGCTTTAAGTAATGAGGGAATCAAATCTTGCAGTTCATTATCCACTGGCGTATCGTCAGAATCGGGTAGCTCTTCTGCACAGGGTAAGCAATTGGATGGGTTGTACTCTAGCATGAGTCGTTCAGGGAGCGACAACTTATTTCATTGTATTTGATTAAATGAAGGATAGATAACCTGGGGGCGTTTGTCGGAATTAACAGGCGAGCGCATTCACTAATGACAATTTCTACCTCAACCGTCGCACCTCTTCTAAACTCAAACCAGTGATCTGACTAATCGTCTCTTCATCGACAATCCCTAGCATTTTCCGAGCCATTTCTACTTTAGACTCCTGAATCCCTTGTTCTCGTCCCAGTTGAATTCCCTGTTCAATTCCTTGTCTCAAGGCTAATTTAATCGCATTCCGTTGGTCATGAATATACATTTCTCGCTGTTCTAGTGCTTCTAACTCTTCACGAGTCAGATTCGCTTGATTCGCGACTTCAAACGCCTTACGTATTTCCGGGACTTGTGCCATTGTTTCCGGTATCGTCTCTAATCCTCTCGCACATTTAATAAAGTATATCCATTTATCCGCTAAGGTTTCTAATTCTTCTAACTCTTTAGTAAATTTTGGTAATTCGACAAAGGGACTTGCATCTCTATAATCACCGTTGTCTCATCGGTGAGTTTGGCTTTTACATCCAGAAACGTATCTTCAATTCCCTAGATTTTTGGGGCGAGATAAGGATTAATTATTTCTAATGAGGTGATGCGGGGTTGTCCGCCGTAGAGGAGGGAATTCAGGAAACTAATGAGGATTTCTGGGTTTTGTTCAGAACCAAATATCTTTTTAAAGGCAAAATCAGTTTTGGGATTAATGAAAATCATAGTTATCCTCCCCCAATTAAAAGTAGACCTAAAAACACAGGCGATCGCATGGGCTTGCTGCATCCGTCAGGTGCATTTGAGAATGTAGGGAATGTAGGGGCTTCTCGCTGCACTATTGTTAGGGAAAATCCTTTAATGTGATCGAAAAAGCCCGAATCTTTTGTTCACTCCTTAGAAACGATAAGGGACTTGCGACTTAATAATGTACCAAGGACGTTTGGCTGAGTTCATGAATCCAGCTTTCCTCACTGGTACTCTACTTTTACGCAGATCCCTAACTCACAACTGACTCAGCCGTTAACTCTATTGATGAATGAACTAAGTTTAACAACGGACCCGTTTGTTCTGTCCCATTAACGGCTAAATCACTATGGCACAAATACACTCGATCGCGAACTCGCCCTAACAAATCCTGTAAAATCCGTTGCAGGCGTTCCTCATCTGCTTGGATTTTATCGGCTTCTGTCCAGGGCTGTCCAAACCAATCCTTGAGAAATAAGGGGGCTGCAAATAACGTCGCTGCACCTCCCTGACTCCACAGATGAGAGCCCGCATCTAACCAAAAATGCCAACGGTGATAGCCACGGGCAGCGCGATATTGGAAAATAGTGGCTAGGGTAACGGCTGAATTAGCCGTAGCGGGGAGGCGACGCACGGGAAAGGAATTGGCGGTGACGGTTCCCCGACGCAATAACTGAATAAATTGGGAAATTGTCGCCTGCGGTGGTGTTCCCCCTCTGGCTATTTCCTCATCAGTCGTATTGGCGGGGAGTTTCCGCAATCGTCCATCCACTTCCCAATAATGTTGGGCGGTTTCCATGAGTTCCCGCAAGGCGGAAATTTGATCGTAAGGTAGATTAGAACCATTCCATAGGAATTTCTGGATGGCGCGATCGAGAATCACTACACAGGACGGAATTAGGCGCTGTTGCTGCTGTTCTCGTTGCACCTCTAACCATTGCTGAATCTGGGTGTAAGCCGTTGTCGCCCGATGTCCTAAACGATCCCAACGGGCAAAAGTTTCAACGGGTAATAAGCGGGGGGAGTCGGGATCAGGAGAATAGCAGTAATCCGCGAGTAAACCCGCCCGTACCGGGTCAATATTGGGACTGGGGATGGGGAAGTCTTCCTCAGGCGTCGCCACGGGTTCGGGTGTACGACTAAGAACCACAAGCATTTCGGCGATCGCCTCCCGATCTACTAACCGCCCTAACCCTGGATAGACAAGGGTTAGCAGGGTTAATAAGGCTCGAATTAAGGGGGAACTAATCAGGGGGCGCTGTTCGTTCAACGGTTCGATGGGAATCCCCTGTTTAGTGAGAATATCGGTTAAAGTATAGCGGGCGATCGCGTCTAATCCGGGTGCAATGATGGCAATATCCCCCGGTTCCACTTGTCCCGACTTCACGGCTTCTACAATTACCTCGGCGGTGCGGCGCAACAACTGAGCGCGGGATGTGGTTTGTAGCGATCGCAAAAACTCCGGCAACTCTGACAATATAATGGGGTCGTTGAGTAGGTCTACCGCCATTGGGGATAACGCATCAGCTAAGGAATCATTCGGCTGTGAGGGTAAGGATTCCACTTGACACCGAGAGGCTAATCCTGACAAATAATCCGGATCAGCATTTAAACCTAAGCGCACTTGACCCTGGGGATTATAGGTAAACGCCCCCACGATACCCTGATCTAAGAGTAAATCAAACAAATCTCGTGCGATCGCGGGATACTCATCCACATCATCTGCCAGTATCGCCCGATAACGCTGGGTTAAATACTGTTTATAGGTAGCATCGGGTAACATTTCCCGCCAATAGAGTTCACCCACCAGACTGTAGGTTAATAGTCCCTTATCCAGACACCACTCCCGCCAATCTAACAGCAGTTTACCGATTAATTCCCATTGATCCGGGGTGGCTTCCAGTTCCACCACTCCCTGTTCTAGCATCCTGGGAATCTCTTCAATCGGCGTCCCACTCAGGGCGGCTAATTGTAACAAATCTAACAGACGCCGCACCCGAACTGACTCATTAGTTCCCGGTATCGGAATTAATCCAGATTCGAGTTGGGGACGCCATAACTGCATGGCTAAATCCTGTTCTGTTTCCGGGCGCAAGCGCAGGGGAAATTGCGCCCTCAGATTTAACCGTTGGATTAAAAGGGGCCAAAATAGAATTACTTCGTCCTGAAAGAAGCCCAAGGGCGTCTGACAGCGCACTGGATAACGCCCCTGTAACGTCGTGGTGAGCCGATCCGTCAACTCCCGACGATTATCAGCATTGGCTGCCAAAATTAACAAAGCAGGCGTCTGATAGCGATCGCGCCGCTTTTTGTGGACAATGGGAGAAGATAACTGACGCGATCGACCCCATCCCGCTTCTACCCATTGGCGAAACAGAGTCACCAGCCGAGTTGTTTTGCCCGTGCGAGTACCACCACTAATCCAAATCGAATTCGTCATTTGTCATTCGTCATTTGTCATTCGTCATACTCGCTCCCTTGAGAAGCAAGCTATGTTTATGTAAGGGTTTGAGGTTTATTTACAGAACTTAATCTAGGTGGATTTATTGCCACCAACCTACTTGGACTTAATATCTGTTAACATACCACGTACAGTAAACTATATTAATTCTGGCGATTGAGAGCCAGGATCACTCCGGACTATTTTTTATTGAGATATTAGCCGTTTCGATGAAGCTACCCTCTATTTTACGTCTGGCTAACCAATGGTTCGCGGATACCCCCGAAAGAGCCTTAGATCAAGCTTACAAAGCTGCGTTAACGATTAAATCCATTGAAGATGAGCATTTCAATGGGCAAAAAATTTCGGCTCGCTCCAGTCAACATAGTGATAGTGTTATTTCCTATTTTGAGGCTGACTTAAAGAAATATTTAAATACGATTCGAGTTCGCTTACGGGAATTTAGAACCAGTCGGTCAGTTTTCCGGATTTCTGAGCCAAAAACAACGAATGGCTTGCTCGGTTCCAGAGATAACTTAGCCCGCTATGACCCCATAGAATTAACCGAAAAGCAAGCGATTATCATCGAAAAACTCAACTTTATTGATGAACTATTAAAACGATATTCAGAACCTGAGCCATCCTCCGTTTCCTTGATCCCGCTATCTGCCAATCAAGTGGCTCAAGCCAACGGTAGTCCCAGAACGACAGCCAATGCCAAAACCTTATCCCAGTTGAAGCAGGCTAGCGTTAATCCCCAAAATGATGCGTTAGAAACCGTATCGGATAAAACCGGGGTTGTGCCTCGGTCAATTCTGCGAACCGTCAACCGCCTACAGCGAGAACTTGATCCTAAAGCTGAAGAGGAAGTTGTCAAGAAGTTTCGCACGTCTCGCGACAAAACCTTGATTTCGATCAAGTTTATTCTCACGCTGATTATTGTTCCCATTTTAGCCCATCAGGTGGCTAAAACATTTGTGGTTGGACCCATTGTTGACTCGTTTCGCTCAGAAAATGAACCGGGTATTTTTTTAAATATTGACATGAAGGAAGAAGCCTTCACTGAACTCCAGCGGTTTGAAGAGGAACTGCACTTTAAAAGCTTATTGGGAATGGCACCGAAGTTATCCTCGGAAGAAATGGAAGAACGGCTGAGAGAAAAAGCCACAGAGCTAGCTGAAGATTATCAGTATCGCAGTTCTGATGCGATTAAGAATATTTTTTCTGACTTAATTTCTCTCGCTTTTTTTGCTGGAGTGATTGTTACTAGTAAAGCGGATTTTGTGGTTTTAAAATCGTTTATTGATGATATTGTATACGGACTCAGTGATAGCGCCAAAGCCTTTATCATTATTTTGTTTACCGATATGTTTGTCGGATTCCACTCTCCCCACGGTTGGGAAGTGATTCTGGCGGCAATTTCGCGACATTTCGGGATTCCCGAAAATCATGATTTTATCTTTTTGTTTATTGCCACGTTTCCGGTGATTCTCGATTCGGTGATTAAATATTGGATTTTCCGTTATCTGAACCGAATTTCACCGTCAGCGGTAGCAACTTACCGAAATATGAATGAATGAATAATTGTGTTCTTTGTCCTCTGCCTTCTTGTTATTTCATCCCGAAAGAGTGATACCAAATCCGGGTTAACTACCCCCTTTATGGGTGGGGACAAGACAAAAGGTTTTCATGCTTTCATCAGCCAAGGGATAAAACTGCCTACCACCACCGCGATGTACTTTACCCTTTTTCCGAGCGTGGGCAATAAGCACAATTTTGTCCATAAAAACACCATAATTAGCTAGGTGTGGTTTCAGGATGTTATCGGCGAATGTTTGTTCAGTTGGTCCTTCAGCAAATAAGTAGAGACGTACCATTAATGGGGTCCCCCACCAATGACATTTTTCTCCCAAACTTCTCCTAAACTATATTCATCAAGCCAATCGGCTAATGCTGTGGCATCTAACCGTTTAAAGTATGACTCTTTACCCTGTCGATCTACCGCAATGACATCTTCAGGATCAAAGTTATCCAAAAAAGAACTAGATTGGGTGCTGATGAGAATTTGTGTGTTATACGAAGCCTTGCCAAACATCGCCGCTACAACATTGAGAGCATAGGGATGAAGACCGAGTTCCGGTTCATCAACAATAATCAGTTCCGGTAATTCATCTTCTGGTTGTAAGAGCAATGTGGTAAGGCATATTGCTCGCAACGTCCCATCAGAACACTGATGGGGTCCAAATACCTGATCTGATTCCTTTTCTTTCCAGTTTAAAATGACGCGATTAGAGGCATCTGGTTCAAGCACAAAATCATCAAAAAATGGGGCAATTAAACGGATGGTTTTGACAATACGCTGATAAGCCGAACCACCATTTTCTTGGCGGAATCTGAGGAGTAAGGCGGCTAAATTTCCAGCATCTGGCATCAGCCATCGGTTGTCACCAACATAACAGGATTGACGAACCCCCGCCGTAGACGATGTATCGTGAAAGTGATACACACGGCAGCGGTTGAGCAAGAATCTGAGTGCTTTGGCTGTCTGCGTACCTTCGTCTGCTGCTTCGCTGATTTTTGTTTCCTGATGTCCTGCACCTAATAAGTCAGTTCTTGGAGATGAGTAACCTGTTTGTAAAAAGCTCAAGGTTTCTTCAGCAAAAAAAAGCGTATCCCCTGCGGCATGGAATAAACGCAGGGTATAGGTATCCATTCCATTATCAGCCTCAAACTCTAGTTGCGCCTCTATTTGCGGTGTTATCTTGGGACCAAAGTGCAACAGAGATTGAGCGCGTCCTGACATGGCGATGTACTGTTGAAGTCGTCCCGCCATCATCTCATTCAGCAGCTTAAAAAACGCAACCAGGTTGCTTTTACCTGCTCCGTTGGCTCCAATCAAGACATTTAAGGGGCGCAACTCCAGATCCATGGTTTTAATGGATTTGAAGCCGTTGATAATGATTCGTTGCAGCATGATTATTCTGCTGTTTTCACAGAAGGCGGTATTTGACTGGACACTTCATAAAATGTGGTCGTGGGGGGCTTGACAAATAAATGAGACATCTTCTCTAAAATCTGTTGGTAAGCCTCATTTTGATTTTCATCCATGTCTTCGATATGATCCCAAAAGATAACGGCAATCCCTTTATCCGTTCCCGGTTCTCGCAGCATATATGCCCCTTGAAATCCGTGAGTGTAAGTCGAGACAGCTTCTTCATAAAGCTGTTGGGCTTCTTCAAATTTACCGGGCTTAAATTCTCCGATCGCGACATACGCATACTTATGTTTGAGGAAATCTAGAAATTCGCTCATGCTTACACTCCTTATTGATTAAGTCAACAACCAAGTATAAATGACCAAGGACATAAGACCAAGGACAAATAACAACTTCATGTTGCCATCAATGTGGCAACTTTGTGCAGAAGTTGGGCAGGTTCTACGGGTTTGGGTAAGTAATCGTCAACGAGGGCGTTGAGATCGTGCTGTTCATCGGCTGAGAGTGAGGATGTGAGCAAAGCTAATACTTTGATGTGTGCTGTTGTCGTCTTATGGTGGAGATAATAGCTGATCTCATATCCGTCCATTGCCGATAACTGCCAATCCAGAATCACGGCATGGGGTTGCAGCAGTTCAATTTGCCTCACAGCCGTTGAACTTTCGATCAGCCAAACTAGATGATAACCCGCCGCCGTGAGAATTTCACAGATGGCTGTCGCACTCGCTTCATTATTTTCGATTAAAACGATACTCCCTGGCATCGAAGATCCCTTTTCCGATGAGGCGGGTGATTTGGTTCCTCCTGGAACAACTGATTGGATAGGCACGCAAACGGTAAATATAGACCCTTTTCCCACAGTGGATTCAACTTCAATTGTACCGCCATGGAGTTCGACCAATTGTTGAGTCAGGGCTAGCCCTAAACCTGTACCTTCGTAGGTACGCTGATAAGTTTTCTCTAACTGCTGAAACTTTTGAAACATTAGGGGAATTTGTTCTTGGGGAATGCCAATCCCCGTGTCTTCGATTTGAAACACTGCTCGATTCTGTTCTCGCCACCCCCTTAAGGTGACCTGACCACCAGCCGGGGTAAATTTTATCGCATTTCCCAATAAGTTAAACAGAATTTGCCGGAGTCGGCGTGGATCAGCCTGAAAGCGATCCTTGGGGGTAGGGACTTGCCAATCGAGGATTAATTCTACTTTACCACTACTGGCTTTTTCTTTTAAGGATCGTAAGGTTTGCTGGGCAAGATATCGCAGGGAAAATTCGTTGATATTTAAAACTGCTTTTCCCGCCTCTAACTGGGAAAAATCAAGAATATCGTTAATTAGTGCCAGTAAGTGTTCCCCATTTTCTTGGATGGTTTGTAAATAACGCCGTTGTTTCTCAATGGATACAGTTTTGCTACCTCCCTCCCCTAATGACCAACGCAATAATGTTGCTGATAGTCCAATCACACAAGTCAGGGGCGTCCGCAACTCATGACTCATTGCCGCCAGAAATTCACTTTTGGCATGGTTCGCGGCTTGTGTCGCTTGCAGTGCATCTCGAAGTTCCTGGGTGCGCTCAATCACGCGCTGTTCTAGGCTACTTTTTTGCTGGTGCAGTTGGGCATACAATTGAGCCTGATAAATGGCAACAGCCAAGTGTTCGGCAATTTGTTTGAGAAACAGTTTTTCACTTTCTTGCCAGTGTCGGGGTGCAAAACATTGGTGGGCAATTAGTAATCCCCAGAGGCGATTTTGAACAATAATCGGCGCGACTAACTTAGCTTTGACTTGGGTTTGTTGCAGCAGTTGCAGTAAACAGGGAGAATCGCTGTAGGCGACTTCAATATCATCAATCGCCCCAGTAAATCCTTGGTGATATTTGGTGCGACAGTTGGAAACATAGAGGGCGCAGTCCTTTTCCTCTCGCCAATTGAGAACTGAACGAATTTCATTAGAACGGCGGGCTTCATAAGTGACGCAACCCTCATCCTGTTGTGAGGGAGGCGGTGAAGTTAGAGACTTGGCGTTCTCGAATTCATCGGTGACAGTTGTGGAATTGTCAATCTTAATTTTATCGCTCTCATTCCTCAGGTTAACTAAATCGCCGTCAAATTGATAGATTAATAATCGATCAACGTTCAAGAAATGGCGCACCTCATCGACAGCCGTGGAGAGGATAACGGGTAATTCTAGACTTTGACGAATGTGAGTGGTAACCTGGTTAACTAGCCGTTCCTGCTCAACCTGTTGGCGTAGCGCTGCTTCAATGGGTTGACCAACCTCACAGTAAGGATGGATAGATTCGTTGCTGATGGGATTAGCGGTGAGTATGTCCATCAACAACAGCGTAAATTCACTCTGGATGCTTGCTTGGTTCGCTTGTGGATAGGTTTGGACAAGCTTGAAGACATGCAGAATCTGGGGTTGGCGGGTGAACCGTTGAGTGAGTTGATCGAGAAAACCTGCGATCGCGTCTGATTCAAAGGTTAACCCAACCTGATACAGGCTGGAATGGGAATTTGCCTCCGCTTCCCCCTGTGACTCAATCGGAGTCGCGATTAGCAAGGCGCGGAACCCTGGAGATA
Organism: Coleofasciculus sp. B1-GNL1-01; assembly: GCF_040220235.1. NCBI lineage: Bacteria > Bacillati > Cyanobacteriota > Cyanophyceae > Coleofasciculales > Coleofasciculaceae > Coleofasciculus > Coleofasciculus sp. B1-GNL1-01. The sequence continues at coordinate 53,691 of NZ_JAVJTO010000101.1, read as the reverse complement.
CCAGCAGCGTAAATCGTTGCACCTGTTGATCTAGACCCACAGATACGCTGGGCAAGTCCTGCGATCGCAAGAGTACAGCTTCCCTACCAATTTTTCCCTGCATCTGCTGCAATAACTCTTGCAGCCGCTCGAACATTGCCAATGGCAACGTTCGGCTAAATCTTGGATTTCCCAATATCGCCATGAGTTTGGTCTAGTTTAAGCAAGTGACAATGCTTCACCCCTGATTCGGTGTAAGCTGAGCCTCTATTCGATGCTATCCAAGATATAGCGATTTATTTATAAGATCTTTATTAAAATTTCTAGCCTTTTATGCTCTATCCATCATGGTATCATTTTGTAAAGAATCCTCCTCTTATCAAACCCGATCCTTTTTTGACAATGCTATGAAAATTATCAAGTATTTCCTGATGCGTATAACTGGACAACTTTCTCTTACCAAGCATTAAGAGCATAATATACAAGGAATACGTTCTATAAGCTGGATCACGCAAGATGGCAATTAGCTTAGCGTTGGGAATGTGGCATTGTATACGTTCAGCCGCTTTAGAATGAGTCAGATAGCTCGTCGAGGCTTCACCAATAGCTATTTCATCAGAGGCTCCTTGAAATAAAGCTTGATAATCCTCTAAAGTAGGGATAGGATAGTTCTTCGTCCCATTTTTCGAGAAAAAATGTGGCTCTTTCCGAGGACTCATATAAACTTGAGGATGTTGTTTGAGATATTGATAAACTGTTGTCGTTCCAGCTTTCGCCGCACCGATAACTAAAACGTTAGGTAATGTAATACAATACACTCTCAAGCTAGATGAATACGCCTAAAATATCACAGTACCTCTAAAAAGACTATGCATCGGATTGCTGCGACACCGGGAGGATGGAATCCCCAAGCTGAAGGGGTCATTTTTATTGAACAGACACCTGCGCCGATCATTGTGATTACAGCCGCCGACACCGATATTCAAACCTTGGCGGCGTCAATGGCTCATTTACCCCAAGATTTCCCAGCAATTCGAGCCGTTAATCTTCTCCAATTGCAGCAGGAATTAACGATTGACACCTACACCGAACAGGTGTTAAATCAGGCAGACGTTATTATTATCCGGCTTTTGGGTGGATCTGCCTACTGGTCTTATGGATTGGAAGTGGTGCAGACAACTGTAGAACAAACAGGGGCAAACTTAATCCTATTACCAGGAGATGATCGTCCCGATCCCAATTTAATTAGTCATTCTACCATTCCTTTAACCGCCGTTCATCAGCTATGGCGCTATTTCATCGAAGGGGGTGTGGAGAATTGTACCAACGCCCTGAAATTTGTTGCCGATTTGTGCTTGGGAGGAAGCTATGAGCCTCTACCTCCTAAACCGGTGCCGCGTGTAGGGATTTATGCTTGGGGAGACGCAAGCGCTAAAGCGCTTACTACAAACTCTAACGTGGGGATTCTGTTTTATCGCGCTCATTATTTGGCGGGAAATACATCACCAATTGACGCACTTTGTCAAGCGTTAGTTGCACAACAGTTGCATCCTGTGCCAGTATTTGTCTCGTCATTACGTGATCCGGAAGTACAAGCGGAAGTATTATCCTATTTCCAACCCAAAAATGATGCGGAAATTGAGGTTTTACTGAATACCACAAGTTTTTCTGTTGCTAAATTAATAGATAATGAACAACCCGGATTGGAGTTATGGCAACGTCTGGATGTACCTGTACTGCAAGTCATTTTTAGTGGCGGGACAAAGGAACAATGGCAGGAACAGTTTCAGGGATTAACCCCAAGAGATACGGCAATGAATGTTGCCTTGCCAGAAGTGGATGGACGCATTATTACTCGTGCGGTTTCATTCAAGGCGGTACAAACCTGGAATCCGCTGCTGGAAACAGATGTCGTGGTGTATGAATCGGTGCGCGATCGCATTAATTTTGTCACTCAGTTAGCTGCGAATTGGGTAAAATTACGCCAAACTCCGCCAGCAGAACGGCGGATTGCCCTAATCTTAGCTAATTATCCTAACCGAGATGGACGCCTCGCCAATGGTGTGGGACTTGATACCCCTGCAAGCTGTGTGGAAATTCTCAAGGCGTTGCAAGCGGCGGGGTATCAGGTAGAGGATTGTCCAGAAACGGGGGATGAACTGATTCAACGCTTAACCACGGGGGTAACCAATGATCCCGAAGGATGGGAATTACGTCCTCTACAACAGGGGTTATCTGGGCAAGATTATCAAGATTATTTTGATACGTTACCTTTAACAGTACAACAAGGAATCTGTAATCGTTGGGATAAAGAAAGTGAAGGGTCAATACTCAGTCAGGACAGGTTTTGCACAAATGTTACTATTAATAGCGACAAGGAAGTTCCTAAATCCGCCCCTACACAATCAACAATCAACAATCAACAATCAACAATTCCCATTCCGGGAATCCAATTGGGTAATATTTTTGTCGGGATTCAACCGTCGCGGGGTTATGATAGTGACCCAGGATTAAACTATCACGCACCGGATTTAGAACCAACACCCACTTATTTAGCCTTTTATTATTGGCTGCGACAGAAATTCGGGGCGCAGGCGATGGTACATGTAGGAAAACATGGAAATTTGGAATGGTTACCGGGAAAAAGTTTGGCACTCTCTGAAACCTGTTATCCCGAAGTCGCTTTAGGGACAATGCCCCATTTATACCCCTTCATTGTCAATGATCCAGGGGAAGGCTCGCAAGCGAAACGGCGATCGCAGGCTGTGATTATTGACCACTTGACGCCACCGATGACTCGCGCTGAACTCTATGGTTCTTTGCAACAGCTTGAAGGGTTAGTGGATGAATATTACGAAGCGCAAAGCTTAGATCCCTCTCGCTTACCGACTATCCGCGATCGCATTACTCAATTGATTATCCAAGAAAACCTGCACCAAGATTGGGGATTTGAGGATGGGGAAGAGGGGGAAGCAGGGGCTGTAGGGGCGGGTTTTACCGATAACATTATGTCGATGTCGGATAGCTTGACTAAACCCGCCCTTTTAGGGGAAGCAGGAAAAGCGAATCTTTTAACTCAAATCGATAGCTACCTGTGTGAATTAAAAGAAGCTCAAATTCGAGATGGGTTGCATATTTTGGGACAGTGTCCCCAGGGACGACTATTGCGAGACTTAACTGTGGCAATTGCCCGTCATCCGGGAAGGGGGCGCTTAGGGTTAACTCGGGCGATCGCCCAAGACTGGGGATGGGACTTTGATCCCCTGATGCCAGAAGGTGACAGTAAGAGACAAGCGATCGCGCAATTGGAAGCCCAGGCGTCTCAATTGGTGGAATCCCTGATATCAAAGGCAGAAGGAAAGGGTCAAAACCATGGCAATGAAGGCGGCGAAGGGTCAACACTGAGTCAGGGCGGGTTTTGGGCAAACGTTACAACCAATAGCGACAAGAATGTTCCTAAACCCGCCCCTACAGACGCGCCATGGCACGTCTCTACATTTAATTCCCGAATCGGACAACGAACGCAACAGGAATTAGACTGGATTCGCGATCGCCTTTTACCCGCCTTAACCCAAACCTGCCAAGAAATCACTCATTTATTGCAGGGATTAGATGGGCGCTATGTCGAGAGTGGGGCGGCGGGTGCGCCGACAAGAGGACGCCCGGAGGTCTTACCTACAGGTCGCAATTTTTACTCCGTTGATATCCGGGCGATTCCCACAGAAACGGCGTGGGATGTGGGACGGAAGGCGGCGGAAGCGGTGATTGAACGCTATACCCAGGATAATGGGGAGTATCCCAAAACACTGGCATTATCCGTATGGGGAACGTCAGCAATGAGAACCGGGGGCGATGATCTGGCTCAGGCGTTGGCGTTGTTGGGTGTGCAACCGATTTGGGATCGCCCCTCACGGCGGGTGGTGGATTTTGAAATTCTGCCCCTGTCGGTGTTAGGGCGTCCGCGTGTGGATGTGACGCTGCGGATATCGGGCTTTTTTCGCGATGCTTTTCCTAATCTAATTGATTTATTTTACAATGCCGTGGTCGCGGTTGCCGCTTTGAATGAATCCCCGGAGGATAATCCCTTGGCGGCGCAAGTGAAACAGGAAACAGAGTTCTGGTGTGAAGCGGGATTAAGTGAACAAGAGGCACAGATGCGATCGCGTTATCGGATATTTGGCTCGAAACCGGGAGCCTATGGCGCGGGGTTACAGGGATTGATTGAGGCGCAAAACTGGCAGGATGAACAGGATTTGGCGCGGGCGTATATGAATTGGAGTAGTTATGCGTACTGTGGTACGTCTTCCCCAAATCAGGAGGGGGTTGCGGCGCCGGAAGCCTTTGCACAACGGCTCAAACAATTGCAAGTTGTGTTACATAATCAGGATAATCGGGAACATGATTTACTGGATTCTGACGATTATTACCAGTTTCAAGGGGGATTAACCGCCTCGGTGCGGGCGCTGACGGGTAAAAACCCGCAAACCTATTTTGGCGATCATTCGATTCCCGAAAATCCCAGAGTGCGACGGCTACAGGAGGAAATTGCCCGTGTTTATCGTTCTCGTGTGGTGAATCCCAAATGGATTGCAGGGGTAATGCGCCACGGATATAAAGGGGCGTTTGAAATGGCGGCGACGGTGGATTATTTGTTTGCTTATGATGCGACAGCCAATTGTGTGGCAGATTATATGTATCAAGGAGTGACGGAGGCTTATCTGTTGGATGAAAAGGTACAAGAGTTTATCCAGCAAAAGAATCCCTGGGCGATGCGAGATATGGCAGAACGGTTACTGGAGGCGCATCAGCGATCGCTGTGGCAATCGGCTCAACCTGAGATACTGGAAAAATTAAGAGCGATCGCTCTGCAAGCAGAAGGGGTGATTGAAGCGGGGAGTGATCCTAACTTGAGCGATTGACGTTTGACGGATGATGGGACAATAAGCTAACTTTATAACCTATTTTCCGTTATCCAGAATTAGCTAATGTGACACTTCAAGGGGTGGAATGCGGATTGAAAACAGTCCGGCTTGACTTGGTTAGGATATATCCAGGATTAGAAAACTCAATTACTGAGGCGTTGCTGGATGGACTGAATAACAGCAGCGTTTTTTGTTTCATGAATTACAGAAACAGGCTCATACGTTATTTTTTCTGCCCAATCGGGTGTGACAGTTAAACGGGTGGAACAGTGACTGCAAACAGTTTCTGTTCAGTTAGCTACCATTTGTATAGATAGGATTAGAAAACTCAATGCTGGGGCGTTGCTGAATGGACTGAATAAACAGCAGCGTCTTTTTTTGTATTATTTTTTTGTATCCAATCTTACAGAATTATAGCAGAAAATTTGTATATGTAGCCATTAACTTCAGCGTTGCTCTTCAAGAGTTGGGCAAGTCAGGGGCTTTCCTTGATAGGCTCCTTGGTTGGAAGCGTAAAGATTTTACACAAATCGTAGTAAAAAGAACAGACAGCGTTTTAATCTAGGATCAGACCAACCGTTCAGATGGGTATCAGTCAGCTTCTCTGGTTAAATCGAAGTAACCGATAAACACAGTCGCTGACTTCGTTATGTCACCTATTTGTAAACCTACATGGAGGCGTGGCATTATTTTCCGATGATAATCTTGGATCGAACGGGAGAGGAATGCCACGAAGAACAATGATTCGGTCATTTAGTGTGCATCCCCAGTCTATTCTCAAAGTCAAACAAGCTTGGCGCAATAAGAGTCAGGGGCGCGATCGCGAACTGGCGGAAGCCCTGGGACTATCGTTAGACACCCTAAATCACTTTCTCAAGGGACAACCCGTTAAAGGACTAAATTTTGTCGAACTGTGCCAGGTCTTAGAATTGGACTGGCAGGATGTAGCTGGTTTAGATAGCCAGCAGAATTTAGTTTTTGACTCACCGATTGAAGTGGGTGAGTTCTTGGCTTACTCCTACAGCCATGGTGTGAGTGCTGTTGACCAAGCATTACAAACACTGGTGAGAACACTCTGCCAACTGTTGGGTCGCCTCACCCGCAAAGTCGGGAATTTGCTTCGTGCGGATCGCACCAGTATTTTTTTATTGGATCGAGAACGACAAGAATTGGGTTCACTGATTGCCGAGGATGGAGACGGTGGTAGTCTGCTGATCGATATTCCGGCTAACAAAGGAATTGCTAGTCTCGCCGCCTTTTCCTTAAAAGTGATTAACATTCCCTTTGATGTCTATGATGATCCGCGCTCCGAAATGGCGCAGGAGACGGATCGCCGTACCGGATACCGCACCTATACCATTTTGGCTTGGCCCCTACTCAACGAGAAACAAGATCTTGTCGCAGTGGTGCAGTTAATCAATAAATTAAAGTCCAACTACCAACCGGAAGATGATCTAGTCAAGAAGATTGATCTTCGTGGTTTTACCCAAGATGATGAAGTGCAATTTGCCAAGTTTGCCCCTTCGATTCTCCAGATTTTAGAACGATGTCAATTTTGTTACCAACTTGCCCAAAAACTCCGGGAAACGACGGATATTAAACCCGGTAGTTTGCAAGAAATTGAATTGGTTGAGCAACTTCAGCGACAAGAACGACAGTTACAGAAGAATCTTCAACGGCTCTAGAGGGAGCTGAGGGAGATGGGGGAGATGAGGGAGATGGGGGAGATGGGGGAGTTCGCTCAAAACTCGACCTTACCCTGTTCCCTATTCCCTATTTCCTGACGAATGACGAATGACGAATGACGAATGACAAATGACGAATGACGAATGACGAATGACAATCTCCACCGTTCACTTTAATTGTCCCCACCTACTTAACCCCACGCCCCTTGAATACAAAAGGTAATACCTGGATTTTGGATATTTAGGAACAACTTACTCCCATCTGGGGAAAAGCAAACTCCGGCAAATTCGCTGGTATTAATTGCGTTACGAGCAAACTTATAAATTTTGCCCCCTGCATTTACACCGACAATAAATTGCTCCCCATTCCCATCTTCACACAAGAACAGATCACCAAAGGGTGCCACTGTAATATTATCTGGATTATCCAGTTCGCTTTCGCGTTCTGACTCAACCACTAATGTCAGCGTGTCATCAGCAGGATTATAAGCAAAAATTTGACCTTGCCCAATTTCACCGCCACTTGTACAGACAAAATAAATCAAGCCATTACCATACCATGCTCCTTCACCCCGGTTAAAAATGGCTGCTCCTTTATTTTGAGCTTCTTGACGTAGCGTGTCCTCAACTGGATCAACATCCTCAATTTTGACCCATTCCACAGCTAAAGGCTGACCTTTCTTCGACAGAAAACCCCTGCTGGTATTGACTGTAGGCATACCTTTCATCACCAATGCTTCCAGAATACCGCCTGCTTTGAGATTATAGGGTTGTTGGGGACGGAAGCGATAAAAGCAGCTATCTCCTCTATCTTCGGTTTGGTAGATATATCGACTAACTGGGTCTACGGCTACGGCTTCGTGGTTAAAGCGACCCATTGCCACTAGCGGTACAGGTTTGACCAGCCTACCTCTAACTGGAACTTCAAAGTTATAGCCGTGCTTTTTTGAGACATTCAGCGGATCTCCGAGTTTGTTTCCCGCAGGTGTTGAGGTATTCTCTTCGCAACTAATCCAGGAACCCCAAGGGGTTGGTCCACCCGCACAGTTACGATATGTTCCCGCTAAGGAGGCGTAGTCTTGCTGCAAGTTCCCATTCTTGTCAACAATTAACGTTGTTGTTCCCCCTAAACATAAAGGATCGTACTTGTGCGAGTCTGATGCCTTTACGCCAAACTTGTTGATTTGATTCGGGCTAAGTTCGTGATTGCGAACTAGGATTGTAGTGTCTCTGGGTCCAGGAAATGCTGCCATTCCATCATGATCACCGGGTACAGGATTCCCATCGCTCATGATATCCCCAGTTTTTGAGAAGGCTTTATAGGTAAATCCGGGTGGTAAGTCCAATAAACCTCTGGGGTCAGGGACGAGGGAACCAAAGCCCGCTCCATTTGTGGATTGACCACGGGTTGCTCTGGCGTAAAAGGCTTCCAAGGGTGAAACCATAAAGGCTCCGGCGGCACTCGCGCCTGCCAAGGTCAGAAAACTACGTCGGGATAACGCCACTGTCTTCCCCCAAAAAGTTACATCCAAATTTTACTCTAAGTTGCCGGACAAAATTCAACTTGAGCATGAGGACAAGGACACAGGGAACAGTAAGGATTTGATGCTTGTTAACATTTATTAGGACAGTGGGCAGAATTTATGTTTTGGTAATGAGGTTAGCTAAGAGCCAATTAATTTATGGTTAAGTTTGAATTAAGTAAAATCAGAAATTCATAAAATCTGTTGGTATTATCATCGATTCTTTAATCTGTCGGTCAAATCGAGTCAATTATAAGCTGTCATGCATTTAAATTGGGTATTAGTAGCGAGCAAGATGCAAAGCCTGCGGCATGGCTTCGCTAAACGCACTACAAGGCTTTCGCCGTTATTGATATTAAGGTTTAAATGCCGAACAGCTTAACTCAAATTAAGTTTTTTAGTTTTTTCAAATAATCGAAATACGAAAAACCGAGTAATAGTCCTGAAAGCTGGATGCATCTGAGTAGTTAGTAATGTAGCTCTAGTGAATTTAATTCTCTGGGTATGAAATTTTCTCCCCTGATTCCGGCAAAAAAAATTCAGTGCAGTGCGGGATTATTATTGCTAGTTTTTTTCGGCTCTGGATGTAATAATCAATTCGATTCATTAGCCACGCAGACTTGTAGTGAGGCAGAATTAGCTGTTGCTGAAGCCCAGCAGCAGTTTGAGCAAGTTGAGGATAAATTAGCTAGGTCAAGTCAGTCAGATATTCAGACGGTTGACACATCGGTATTGCAAGAGCTGCAAGAAACCCAAGAGTACGCTTTTGAGATTTGCGAACAAGGTGGATAGTCAAAAAGGAGGATAGGAGGATCAGAGGGTAGGGGTATCGGACGTCTAAGTATTTGTGAATATTTTTTTATGGTTCAATCTTAACTATTTTCTGATTAAAATTCAATTTCAAAGACTGTATTATTAGCTTTCTTTATTTCCAGCTTGCCATTAAGCTGTGCCACTAAAGCGCGGACTAATTGCAAGCCCAAGCTTTTGGGTGAATTAAAGTCGATCAATTCAATGGGTCTTGAATTGTTATTGCCCACGATTAATTTATTTTTTTGGTTCTCTTTTTTCTTTGAATAAATTTCAATCCATATATAACCTTTGTGGCTGTTTGATTTAAAGGCATGTTTCAAGGCATTAGAAATTAGCTCGTTGAGAATTAATCCGCAATAAATTGCAGTTGACAGATCAAAGTTTAAGTCTTTGTCGATATTAAGTTGTAGGCAAATAGATTCGGGATGAATGGCATAGGTTTGAATCAAGTGATAGGTAAAGTTTTCAATATAATTGAGAAAGTTGATCCGCTGCAAGTGATCAAATTGATAGAGTTCCTCATGGATAAGAGCCATTGATTTGATTCGGTTCTGGCTGGCTTGGAAGAGGGCAAAAATCTCAGGGTCATCAATTTGCTGTGATTGGAGATCAAGCAGGCTAGAGACAAGTTGTAGGTTATTTTTGACCCGATGGTGAATTTCTTGGAACAGTACTTCCTTTTGCTGTAAGGAAATCTTAAGCTGATTCTCGATGTATTTGCGATCGCTAATATCCATTGCCGCGCAGGTAATTCCCTCTATGTCTCCGATTGAGTTGCGTAAGGGTTCGACGGTCAAATCGTAGTATCGAAGTTCACCATTAATGGTGAGAGAGACTTCCTCTCGCATTCCTATGCCACTGGTCAATACATGCTGCTTGATGGATATTAACGGTTGTGCTTCTTGGGGGGCTAGGAGTTCGCTGTCAGTTTTTCCCAATATAGCATCCACGTCATTATCAGGAACCACATTGTAAGCCCAAGTGTAGCGTAACTCCTGATCTTGATTAAACACCACCAAGGGGGCATGTTTCAGCACCGTGCGGAAGCGGGTTTCACTTTGCCGAAGTGCTTCTTCTACCTGGTGACGTTCTCTCAGTTCACGTTGTAACTTAGCATACAATTGGGCTTGATGAATCGCGATCGCACAATGATCAGCAATAGCTTGGACAAACTCAATATCCTCTCGGTTCCATTCCCGTGCCTGATCACACTGGTGTAGACTAATTCCGCCAATATAGGAATTTTGGTAAAGCAATGGCACAATCAAAATAGCGCGAATTTCACATTCCTGCGCCGCCTCGATTAACACATCGGGAAAATTGGGAGTAATTTGCGGGACAACCACAGGCTGACCCTGGCTCAATTCTTTGTGGTGATACCGATAAAAATCACAGTAGACCCCCAAAATACTCTCCCGTTGGGCGGTCGCTTCCGAAACGTGATGTGCCGTCATTTGCGACTCACCATCCGGTCGAAAAATCAAACAGCGACTGACATTAAGTGTTTCATGGAGCTGATCGACCGTAGTTTGGAGAATATCTTCCAACACCAGTGTACCGCGCATCGCTTGCACAATTTGGTTGAGTAATGTCTGTCGGGAGACTTGGCGTCGCAGTTCAATGAGTTCCTGTTCTAATGCGGTAATATGGGTTGGGTGAGAATAGTTTACCTGTAGGTGAGAGTTAGATGGCTGCTCGACGGACATGGTTCTCCTTAGGGGAAGGATATGACAGAAAAAATTTGATCCTAGTTCATCAAAGGAGGTTTTGGATAGGTATCAGCAGTTAGGTGTTTTCGTCTCTGTCTCACGGTATATTAGTTCTACCCAAAGTGGTAGGCTGAATAAATAGCTATCAAATCACTTCATTATTTCATCAGAAACAGAAAGTTTGTTTTAATCTTCATATCTCATTTCGTCGCGATCGCGTTGAGTTTTAGAGGGCAGTTTGCCACGCATTCCTCATCCCTCAGTAAACACCTAGAGACCACTTGAAGTTAAACTGAAGACTTAAGAATCCGTGATCGACATCTGTGTCGGACATCGGCAGTGAGCGCTAGCTAAGGTGATTCGTCAATCATCCTCGGATACTTCGAGGAGAACTCTCACCATTCAACTCTTGCAATCCGGCTCTAGCACAGTATAGAACTATCCAGGCTGATTATGTCTGAATTAAGAGAAAACAATATTCCCCTCCAGACGGGATCGCGCAGCGAGTTGCGAGAGTTAGTTCGGACTCAACTGCAAATGCTGTTGGAACAAGACAATTTTCAGGGCGCTAAACAGGTATTAGTGCCTGTACAACCTGTGGACATCGCCGACGCGATCGAAGGATTGCCCGACGCCCTACAGGTTATCGCGTTCCGCTTACTCTCGAAAGCTGAGGCGATTGAAGTTTACGAATACCTTGACTCTAGCGTCCAACAATCGCTGATCGAGGAATTTAAACGCCAAGAGGTACTTGACATTGTGGACAAAATGTCTCCCGATGATCGAGTGCGATTATTTGATGAATTGCCCGCCAAAGTGGTTCGCCGTTTGCTCGCTCAACTGAGTCCCCAGGAACGCCAAGCCACCGCCCAACTCCTCGGTTATGAAGCCGATACCGCAGGGCGAATCATGACGCCGGAGTATATTTCCCTGAAAGAAAGCTTAACCTTGGGCGAAACCCTGGAACGGATTCGTAGTTTAGCCAGTACCACGGAGACGATTTATTACGTTTATGTCACCGATGCAGAACGACATCTGAGTGGAATCGTTTCATTGCGGGATTTGGTTGTGTCTCCACCGGAGCAAACTCTAGGTGAAGTAATGAGTCGTGATGCCGTTTGTGTTCACACAGATACCGATCAAGAAGAAGTGGCGCGGTTAATCCAACGTTACGACTTTCTGGCTGTACCTGTGGTTGATCGAGAACATCGTTTGGTAGGGATTGTCACCGTTGATGATGTGATCGATATTTTAGAACGAGAAACTACTGAAGATATCTATGCCTTGGGGGGTGGGGTACAATCCGGGCGCGATAATTACTTTCAAACCAACTTAATTACTGTTGCCCGCAAACGAGTGGTTTGGTTATTTGTGTTGTTACTGACAAACAGTGTGACTGCCACCATCATTAACTCTCAAGCAGACATCTTACAAAGAGTTGTGGCACTGGCGGCATTTATTCCTCTGTTAACGGGTACAGGGGGAAATGTGGGCGCTCAATCGTCAACGGTGGTGATTCGTGGTTTAAACACTGACGAAATTCGAGATATGGGTTCATTACAGGTCATTGGGCGTGAAGCTATGGCAGGAGCGCTACTGGGGACAATTTTAGGCTCAGTGGCAACGGTTTGGGCGTATCTGCTCAGAGATGATATCTTTGTTGCTGTTGCTGTGGGTATCAGTTTAATTGCGATCGCGATTCTGGCTTCGGTAGCGGGTTCGGCGTTACCGTTTCTGTTCCGTTCCCTGGGATTAGATCCAGCTTTGATGTCAGCACCGTTTATTACCACGGCGGTTGATGTGTTAGGGGTGTTGATTTATTTCAATATTGCCAAGATGGTTCTTGGTCTGTAATTCTTGGTCATTCGTCATTCGTGTATGTCATACTCGCTCCCGAACAGAAGTAAGCTACGTTTATGTAAAGGTTTGAGGACTATTTATAGAACTTGTCAGGTGTTGGGTTTATTTCCACCCACCTACTTACTCTATCCTTTGCAAGATCCCCGACTTCTCCAAGAAGTCGGGGATCTGTGTACCTCACTGTTATAGATGAAAACAAATCCTTAGACGGCTACTATCCTAAGTGCTTAATTTTTCTTTTTGCTTCTTGTTTGCTCTCGTTTCAGCAATGCTCCAACTCCTAACGCTGTAGCTGAACCCAAAATTGTCAGAGGTTCAGGCACAGAAGTAACATTCACCACGAATGCACCGTCGTTATCATCATAAGCACCGGGCGCACCATCAAAACCAAACCCATCAGGAATTCCCAGGAAAAGCCGTGTTGCCCCAGTGGGAGCGATGAAGGTTTGAGCTTTATTATTACTTGTCACGCCATCCCCAATGAAGAAGACTTGTCCGATTTCTGGACTCAAGCTGACAAAGTTTTTTCCCAGAGCTGAAGGAGTAAAATTGAGAGTGGATGGCGGGAGACTGCCCACAGGATTATTATCGGTTAAAAATACGCCAGCTAAGGGACCTTCTGGACCGATATAACCACTGATGCCGGCTAAGCTGAAAAGGTTACTACCACTAACGCCATTCCCGTCGGGACCATAACCTTGGGAGGGGCAACCAAAGCCATTAAAGTAGTCAACGCAGCCAGTAGCGCTAAAGGTAAATTTTTGTCCACCGCTAACGGCGATAGATGGAGGAAAGGTTTCCTGTAGTTCTTCTGGAGTATTACCTGAATGTCGCCCTAATACGTTGAAAGGCTGGTTGGCTGGAGGAACTACTACATCATCACGACCAGCAAGATAGATAGCATCAGTTCCTTTAACAGTCAATGTAACGCTGGCAGCTTGTGCCAAATTCGGATTGATTAATCCTAAACTCAGTGTCCCGCTAGCCGTAATACAAATTATCGACGTGATAGATTTCATGACAACAATCACTCCTGGAATTGACCTTTAAAAAAGGAGATGTCTTTTTTTTACATAAAAATTTTCACTTAAATTAAAATTTTTATGTTTTTTTCGGTTTTTATTTAGGTTTATTTGTAACAGGAAAAGTGACCACTCACAACAAAAACTAGAGTTTGTGGAGAATCAAATGAGTGACAAGCCAAAGAAACTAATAAAATACCCAGTACCAATAGAGTTAAAGAACTGTTAAGGATGTACAGTAACAAGCAGGGTCAAGACTCCCTCAGTTACGCTCGATCCGTCGAGAAAGTAGGTAATCGAGAGTTGGCAGAGCAAGTGGATAAAATTTTAGCGATCGCACCCTCCTGGCATCGCGATTATCCGGCAGGCAAGTTAAGCTTTGAAGCGAGTATCTGACAACGTCTTCTCGTGCAAGATCTATCCCTAGTCCCAATGAGTCAAGATCAGGAATGCTAACTCACCGTCTGAAAATTGCCGAGTGTATCTTTGTTGCTGTCTCAATCATTGGCTGGGCTGTCGCGGCGGCGTCTGGTGAAATTATCTATGGGGCAGTTCCATTGTCGATTACACTGTTGCTGAATCTGATCAATCGCCTCCGGTTCGAGCAACACAGCCGAAATCGGCTAACGGGAGCCATGGCGCAATTGCATCGACAACTGTCCCAAGAGAGTCAATCGTTATACCAACAGCAACAAAAGCAAGCACTCGCCTCTTTACAAGCAAAACTCCCCGACTATCTGGCTCAAATTGAGAATCCCGCTTCGGAATTAGGAGCAATAAAAATCGCCCAACTTCAAGCTCGAATTGTTAGCGTGGAACAATCGCTGCGAAATGTTGTAGATTATCTCAATAGTGCCTCATTGCCCAACCACATCGAGCAATTAGAAGCCGCGATCGCAAAAGTCACTGCCGATCTTGATCAACTACACTACCAAATTCCGATTGCGGCTGATCCCGAACAACCAACCCATTGGCACACAGAGGCGGGGGGTGAACCCTCCTTATTTCCTGTCGCGTCTGAATCGGTTTCCCCTGTTAGGAAAGCTGGGGAAGCTGGGGAAGCTGGAGATGTCTGTAGAGACGCGCCATGGCGCGTCTGGGAAGAAGATAGGAGAGCGTATCCGAGTGCTTTTGTCCCTGAACCAATCCTACCCAATTGGAACTTTAGATTAACCCTGAAAGGACATCAGGATTGGGTTAGCGCTTTGGCAATGAGCGCTGATGGTCAAATCCTGGTTAGTGGTAGTTTAGACAAAACCGTGAAGCTGTGGAATCTAGAGACGGGTGATCTGATTCACACATTTAGTGATCATCAACAGGGAGTCCTATGTCTTAGCTTAAGCCTTGATGGTAAATGGCTGGCGAGTGGGGGATTTGATCAGACGATTAAGGTCTGGAATCTAGAGACTGGGGAGTTATGCCATACCTTAACAGGTCATAACGGTTCCGTGCGATCGCTGGTGATTATGCCAGATAACCAAACTCTGATCAGTGGTAGCTTTGACCAAACCATTAAGCTATGGCAATTGGATCAGGGAAAATTTGTGCAAGATTTAGTTCAAGACGCCGGAAGATTATCCGCGATCGCCTTAAGTCCAGATGGCAAAACCCTTGCCAGTGGCGGCGGAGATGGCATCATTGATCTGTGGCATGTTCAGCCGTTTGATCTAGACTTCAGTCTCACCGACAATCTGAGTTCGATCAACTCCCTTGCCTTAAGTCCCGATGGGCATCGGTTAGCTGCTGCCTGTACCGATGGTACTCTGAAGGTATGGCAACTTGATAGTGCTGAACGGGTAGAACGTTGGCAATGTCCCTCCGCACCCGCCATGTCGATTATTTTTAGCGATAACGGGCAAAGTGCGATCGCGGCTCATGCAGACGGTACGATTAAGATCTGGTGGCTAGGCATCGATGAACCGTTGCTTGTCTTGGACAATAACGATGCTGGTTCTGTGGTATCTGTGGCTCTAAGTCCAGAGGGTCAGTGGTTAGCTGGAGGCAATCGGGATGGTACAGTTAAGCTTTGGCAGCAGTTATAAGCCATGGCATGTCTGTAGGGGCGGGTTTTACTACTATCGTTTTTCACCTAACCATAAATGTAACTAAACCCGCCCTGACTATTACCGAATGGCTGTATTCATTCCCGTTCCCTATTCCCTATT
Source organism: Coleofasciculus sp. B1-GNL1-01 (assembly GCF_040220235.1). Taxonomy (NCBI): domain Bacteria; kingdom Bacillati; phylum Cyanobacteriota; class Cyanophyceae; order Coleofasciculales; family Coleofasciculaceae; genus Coleofasciculus; species Coleofasciculus sp. B1-GNL1-01. Next base: position 38,013 of record NZ_JAVJTO010000101.1, on the reverse strand, counting down.
CCCTATTCCCTATTCCCTGACAAATGACAAATGACAAATGACAAATGACAAATGACAAATGACAAATGACAAATGACAAATGACAAATGACAAATGACAAAAATAACTGGCTTTTTATCGCTGAATCTGTTGCTATTGCCGCCTCATTTGTGGGAGCAATAGTAGCCGTTATATCTGAACAGATAATTTATGGATTAGCACCGTTAGCGATTTCCCTGTTACTCAATCTAATTAACCGCCGTCGTGTTGTCCAACTGCTGCGGCGCAAAATCAATGATCGCACTCAAATTGACAACTTAAGCCGAGATATCCAAGCTTTACGTACAGACGTTGCTCAACTGAAGCAACCTGACTCGAATCAGATGTCTAGAGAGGAACTGTCTGCTGTTGTCTCTACCGTTGAGGCAATTAATGAGAAGCAAAAGGCGTTGCGAGGTTCTCTAGCCCCCCTACAATCAAAACTTGATGAATTGAATCAAAAATTCAGGCAGCGTCCCGAATTAGAACAGATTGAAACGTTAGCTGGAATTATCGTAGCCCTCAAGCAGACCATCGATCAGCTTCCCCAGCCTGATCGCACAACCGCTTCTGTCAACCCAGAGCGAGTGGAACAATTAGAACGTGCGATCGCGCAAATCCAACAGGAACTATCACAACTTCAGCCGTAACCTGTCATACTTCAATCGCCATGGCAAAAGGGGGTTCCTCAGGTATTTTCCCCAAAAACGGCTCAGACAATTCGTAAACAGTCTAAATATAGAATAGCCGATTATTTATGTATTATAGCTATTTCCTGGTAATTAATAAAGAGAGTAGCAAATTTTGGATTTTTGCGGTTTAGACAGGCAAGGTGTTCCACTTTTAGTTTTTAAACATTCAATCTTTCCGAATTTCCCCTTTTTGGTAGATGTAGTGCTTTGTGCTTCACATTGAAGTACATCTTCTAAGTTATAAGACTGAAGCAAAGAGCGGAACACAATTTGCAACATTCGCGTCCATACTTACCACATCGAGCTGTTAATATCCAATAAGAACACGCCTCTGATTATTTTGCCAATTATACAACCTCGTGCCAAAGCCAAAAACACAATTCCCAGAGATTCCCCAAAGATGGAATCGCTCAGTTATGAATAAAAGACACCCTTCTCGCCTAACCACTATGTCACCTCTCTCCTTACTCTCCGACTCCCCAGTAAGTGTCTTGAGACTCTGGCGCTGGGGAACAGCACTTGCTACAGCCACATTTGCCAGTGGACTATTGATGACTCCCGCCGTTGACGCTCAATCCGCCGCACCGCAACCCATATTTGAGAACGTAAAACTGGGGCGGCGATTTTCACCTGATCCGTTGATTATTCGGGGGATCAGTGGCGGTTCTGTTTCAACGCCAGATGTTTCGGGTCGTAGAGAAACACCAACCGGTTCTTGTATCGGATTTATTGATGAACAGCCTGATCATATCCTAGAGTTAACGTCTTTTTTCAACTACCTCAGCTTACAAGTGGAAAGCCCGGAGGATACTACTTTATTGGTGAGGGGTCCTGGTGGAAGCTGGTGTAATGATGATGCTGACGGCAAAAATCCTGGAATTTCGGGTCAGTGGTTAGCGGGAGAGTATAAAGTTTGGGTTGGCTCTTTTCAAGAAGATAAGTATCATCCCTACGTAATTCGGATTAGCGAAGTTCAACTTCTTAATCCGGGACCCTCTCGGCGTTGAAGCTAGGGTGTGGGGTGTGGGGTGTGGGGTGTGGGGTGTGGGGTGTGGGGAAGATGGGGAAGATGGGGACACTCATGTAGAAACTACCATGGTGTATAGCATTACGGGCATACGTTAGGACATTACTCTGTTGCCTATTGCCTATTCCCTATTGCCTTTTCACCTAATTTTATTGTCCTAACCTCAATGCGTAGTGCTATATCTGTGTGTAGGGGCGGGTTTAGGGACTAATATTGATGGTTTTCCTTAGCTTGGCTGCAAAACCCGCCCTGACCAAATGACAAATGACGATTTTCACCGTTATAGCAACCGCCATAGCTGTTAGGACACATCATTTATGTTCCAGACGTTGCATGCAACGTCTCTACAATGGTGCCTTTGTCCTAATCGATGTGTCTACTGCTATAACATGCGATGTCTGCTACACTCAATATTTAGGCAGGGCGGGTTTTGGCTCAACGTTATCATATATAGCTACACACAACTCCCTAAAACCGCCCCTACACACTCTCAGGGCGGGTTTTGGATAAACGTTATCATCTATAGCTACACTAAAGTCCCTAAATCCGCCCCTACACAATCAACACTTCTCCTTCAATTGCTGACGTTTGCTTTTTAACGCCACCTTTACCTGTTCATACTCCTGATCAATTTGTGTTAATAGATGAGTCGTTAATGCCAGTGGATTGTCCGTTTCATTAATATCTACCTTCTCTAACTGCTTACACAGTTCAGAAAGGTGAATCGCACCAACCGTACCACTGGTAGATTTGAGACTGTGAGCCGCCTGTTGACAAGTGGTTAGCGTCTCAGGTGACAATGTATCCGTTTTCTGTGAATCCAGTGCTTGGTTCATTACTCCCAACAATTGAGCGCCTTCGTCCAAAAAGCTATCAATCACTTGGATTAAGACTTGATCATCTTTGACCATATCGCACAGTTGTTGAAAAGCTTGGTCATCAATCACATCATGTTCGTCTAAACCGTTATTATTTCCTTGTACCTTGCTCCCTTGCTTCTTTGCTTGGAGCCTCTGCCCTCTGGCTTCTGCCTTCTGGGGAGTCCGAGTTTCCTGTACCTTTTTTGGCACGCCCTGCAACGATCGCACCAGTTCCTCAACCCGAATCGGCTTGCTGATATAATCATCCATACCTGCCTGCAAACAGGTTTCGCGATCGCCTCGCATGGCATTAGCCGTCATTGCGATAATATAAGGACGGTTTTCCGGTGACCATTCCTGACAAATGCGCTGAGTTGCTTTCAAACCATCCATTTCCGGCATTTGCACATCCATTAATACCACATCATAAGACTGGCGGTGCAATGCTTCGAGGACTTCTAAGCCATTGGCGGCTACATCCGCCCGATACCCCATGCGCCCCAGAATATGCAATCCCACTTGCTGGTTAACCACATTATCCTCCGCCAACAGAATCCGCAATGGTATATTTGCACCCATATACGGATCAATCGTCGGTGAAATCTCACAGGTTGACCGCACTTTCACCGGTTGACCGACTAATACATCCATCAGCACATTGTAGAGTTGAGACTGCTTAATCGGCTTAGTCAGAAACGCCGCAAACTTGGCTTCATCCAGTTGACCACTGTTTTCTGGCTTGCCGATTGAGGTTAACATAACCAAGGGAATCTCTTGACCATCTGGCTGTCGGCGTATCTGTGAGGCGAGATTAACCCCATCCATTCCCGGCATGTGCATATCCAGAATCGCTAAGTCAAATGTCTCACCTTGCTGTAGCCAGTCTAATGCCTGCTCCCCCGACTCAGCCGCACGGGTCAGCACGCCCCAGGATTGACCTTGTAGAGTTAAAATGCGGCGATTAGTGGCATTATCATCCACAATTAACATCCGCTTGCCTTCAAGCTGAGGTTGCCGGAGATCCAAATTACTGAGATTATCAATGTGACAGACTGGGGCAACAATCGTGAAGTAAAAGATTGAACCCTTCCCTACTTCACTTTCTACCCAAATTCTACCCCCCATCATTTCACTTAATCGCTTGGATATGACCAACCCTAATCCTGTACCCCCATAGTGGCGACTGGTGGAGGAATCGACTTGACTAAAGGCTTTAAATAAACGATCTAAGCGATCCGGGGGAATGCCAATCCCTGTATCTTTAACTGCAAACAAAATTTCATACTGTTGTTCCTTATAATTTAGGTGAGAAAGGTGGTCTAATGACTGGGGACTTACCCGCTTAGAGGACACCGAAACCGTCACTTCTCCCTTATGAGTAAACTTGAGGGCATTACTCAGTAAATTAACCAGAATTTGCCGCAGTCGGGTAATATCGCCGCGAATCGTGTTGGGGGTATGAGGATCAAACAGATACGCCAGTTCTATGCCCTTTTCTGCGGCTTTTGGCGTTAGCAGATCTAGAGATTCTTCAATACAGGTTCGCAGATTAAACGGTTGTTCCTCCAACTCCAATTTGCCGGACTCAATTTTAGAGAAGTCGAGGATATCATTAATAATCGTCAGCAGGGCTTCGCCACTGTTGCGGATTGTTTCGGCAAATTCAGCTTGTTCATGACTCAGTTGGGTATCCAACAGCAATCCCGTCATGCCAATCACTGCATTCATCGGCGTGCGAATTTCATGACTCATGGTTGCCAGAAAGTCGCTTTTGGCGCGGTTGGCGGCTTCGGCGATCTGTTTGGCTTTTTCCATCGCCACGTTTTGTTCGGCTAACTGTTGTCGTTGGTGCTTTTCTTGTTCCAGGAGTTCAGCTTGGGCAAGGGCAATTCCCACTTGATCGGCAACGGCTTCGAGTAATTCAATTTCATCATTACTCCATTGACGAAACTGATCACACTGATGCAGACAAATCACCCCATTGGGTTTTTCCTTATACGAGGTGCGAACGACTAACATGGATTTCAGGTTCACCTGGTCACACATTCCCGTGGCATTTTGTAACAAAGGCTCGTCGTAAACGTTGTTAGAGGCGATCGCGCGATCGGCGGCTAATACCTGTTGAATATGAGGATTGTTTGCCACCGGAATCTTCACATTCAGGATGGATGAGTAACCCGGTTCTAAATATTCGGCAACAAACGGGATTTGGGGTGCAGGGGAAGCGACGTAGGTATGAATGACGCAACGGTTGACGCGAAAGGCTTGACCAATTTGAGTAGCAGTAGTTTGAAAAATTTGTTGGGCGTCTAAACTTTGGCGAATGTCTTGGGTGATTTGTTTGAGCAGTAATGAGCGCTGGAGTTGCTGTTGTAAGGCAGTTTCTGCTTGTTTGCGTTCGCTTAAATCCGCCTGGGCTTGTTGATAGAGTTCCGATTGCTGTACCGCAATGGCGACTTGCGTGGCAAGTTGTACCAGTAACTCTGTCTCTTGAGGCTGCCAATGTCTCGGCTGATTACAGTGGTGGGCAATCAGTAAACCCCACAATTTTTGTCCCTGTATAATCGGTACGACTAAATTTGCCCTTACCTGTAAATCGGCAAGAAAGTTACGATAACAGGACTCCAGATTAGCCGTGTGGATATCCTCCAGCGTGTGAATATCACCCTTTTGGTAACGCACCGCCGACTTCTCACCAAAGCAGGGATCAAAAATCGTGCGCCCCAATACTGATAACTCTTTCACGGCGACAGACTCGACTTCGACTACGCCACTCCAGTCGGGATTGAAACGGTAAATTAACACCCGATCCGTTTCCAGGAAGTGCCGCACCTCCGTTACCGTCGTGTTCAGAATCTCAGTCAAGTGTAACGATTGGCGAATGCGACGGGCGATCGCACTAATTAATCGTTCTCGTTCAGCTTGCTGTCGGAGGGCGGTTTCCGCCTGTTTGCGTTCAGCCAGTTCAGTGGATAACTGCTGATATAATTCAGACTGTTGAATCGCGATCGCGACTTGGGTGGCTAGTTGCTGAAGCAGATCAATATCAACGGTTTGCCAATGGCGAGGACGATGACAATGGTGGGCAATCAGTAACCCCCACAATTTTTGTCCCTGTAGAATCGGTACGACTAGGTTTGCCCTGACCTGAAGATCGGCTAAAAAGTCGCGATAACAGGGTAAAATATCTGCCGTGTAAATATCCTCCACGGTATGAATATAACCCTGTTGGTAACGTATCGCTGATTTCTCGCCAAAGCAGGGGTCATAAATGGTTTGTCCCAAAACGGATAACGTGTCTGATTCCACCGACTCCACGGCGACGACGCCACTCCAATCGGGATTGAAGCGATAAATTAACACCCGATCCGTTTGCAGGAACTGTCGCACTTCCGTCACCGTGGTATTGAGAATATTCTCCAACTCCAACGACTGATGAATCCGCAGCGCGATGGAGCGAATTAACCGCTCCCGTTCGGCTTGTTGCTGCGACGCGGTTTCCGAGTGCAAGCGTTCAGTCACATCTTGAATCAAGGCTAAGATATGAGTCTGATGCTCTGAGGTTTCAATTCTGGATGTGGAGATCGATAAAATACGGTGGCTACCATCCGCCCGAACGATATCCCATTTCTCACCGACTAAATCCTCCCCCCGTTGCATTTGAGCAATTCGCTTAACGGCTTGGCTGCGTTGTTTCGGATCGGGATAGAATGTTTGATACCAGCCTCGACGGTTAATTTCCTCAACGGTATACCCAGTAATCTTTACCATCTGCTGATTCCAAACTGTGAAGCGGATATAGGGATAGGTGTCAATACTATGACAGACACAGACGCCTTCTCCCATCCGTTCGATCAGTTGGGTTTTAAAGGAATATTCAGCTTGTAGGCTTGCCTCGGCTTGTTTGCGATCGGTAATATCGGTATGAGTTCCCACCATGCGGATTACTCGATCGGCGGCATCTTTTTGGTGAATCGCCCGGGACAAAATATAAACGGTTGAGCCGTTTTTATGATGGAAGCGTTGGACGGCTTGGAAACGAGAAACCTTGCCCCTGTTATAATCTTCAATCAGTTTTAACGCGGCAATCCGATCCTCGTCAAAAATCACCTTCTCCCAAGACGCCAATTCATTCGGCAATTCCCAATCGGCGTAACCCAACATTTCTTTCCATCGGGGAGAGAAATAAATGTCCCCAGTAATCATATTCCAGTCCCAAAATCCATCCTGGGAGGCGCGGAGGATTAATTCCAGCCGTTCTGTTGCGGTTTTGACAATATGGGCAACCTGAGGTGGCTCCATGGTTTTATCGCTTGGGGTTTCCACCAACGACGAGGAGGGAAGACAAGGAGATGCTGAGGGGGCTTGTGTCAACTCACTGAATTCTCTTTGCCAGTCACTCCCGTTCAATGTGGGATTGCTGGCTATTGTCTGAATCAACTGCAAACGCTGATGGCTTGTTTCCAACGTCGTTTCGGCTTGGCTTAAGTCATTCAGGGTTTGCTTCAGTTGGTTGGCTTGTTGATTAATTGTTTGCTGTAATTGTTCAACTTGATTCAGCAGCGCCAGAGGATTCAGCGCTTTAATGATGTCCGTTGCGGTGAAAATGCCGAGGAAATTTTCCGGAGATTGGTAGACTAATTGAGGGATTTGCCCAACTTGCCGCATCTGTTCGAGTCCCTGTTTTAGGGAATCATCCGGATGGAGACTCAACAGCGGTTTTTTTATCACCATAGACACGGGTGTTTTTGACAAGTCAAGTCCAAAGACAGAGAGCTGTAAACAGTGGATTAAATCCTGTTGTGTAATTAGTCCTACAGGTAAGGAATGGGCAGACACTGAGGATAAAGGCGACGCGATCGCACTCTGTTTAAACGTTCTCCCATTGGTTTCATCCCCGATTCCCCTTTCCTGAATCAATACAGCACAAGTTTCCTGAGTCTTAATTAGCTGTTGTGCCACGTCCAGAATAGAAGTCGTCAACGAAACCTTTAGCGCCGGAGTCGTCATTGTCGCCGCCACCGATTGCGACTTAAGTAAATTTAGCTCAGGTAGCCCTTGACAAATACTATTTTCTGTGATTAATCCAATACATTTACCTGCCTTATCCAAAACCGGGAGATGATCAATCGAATAGCTCTCGAAAAAGGATAATGCAGTAAACAGATGACAGGACTCACAGAGGGTTAAAGTAATTGGCGATCGCATCATCACATCAGCCACCTGGGTGTCCTGAAAATTCACCCCAGCCAGCATTAGTTCAATCAGTTGTCGCGTTGTCACTATCCCGATCAACGCCGAGTTTTCGGTCACCAAGACGATGCGATGTGAACGTTCCGGTTCTTTGGTAATTTGTCCCGATTGGTACGCCGACAAGGATTGTCCTTGATTTAACAGAGCGATCGCTTCAACTAGAGTTGCTTGAGCCTCAATCGTAAGGGGATGATAGTCAATAAAATGCTCTAAAGCAGGGAAGGTAGTGGCGGTGGTGTCAGGCTGCATAATAATTGGGTAGGGCGCAGGCTGTAGCTGGGACAAACAGACTCCAAGGCTGTAATGTTTAGGGTTATATCCTTTTTCTCTCTCCTGGTGATTAACTGTGGGGTTATTTCCGTCACACTGCACTAGCAGCAGATACCTATTCTTTATACTGCCAAACTTTGCCGCAATCCGCAGCCTCTTCTCCAGAGGTGAGAACTTATTTTTTCTTAACTTTTGTCATTGGTTATACTTAACCCTCCAAATCTAAATCCGGTTCAACACCAAGCGATCTCAATTGTTCTACCAATCTTGCTACCCGTCGCCTTTCTCGTTCAACTCCTTGTCTTTCTCGTTCTGAGGGAGTCAAAATCCAGTTGCTTTGTGCATCATACCAACGTAACCAGGTGCGATCGCATTCCCCATAGAAACCCTGCCACAGTCCTAACCCTAGCTGAATATCGTTCATCCACACACGCGGTTCACTAACGTCTAACTCGGTGTAGCGACTACCCATTAACTGAAACGCTCTTAGCTGGTTCGTGCGACCATTAAACACGATGTAATAGGGAACGCGCAAAATACGTTCATAGACTTCCCACTTTGTCGGTGGCTGATTTGCTTCCCGCAGCGTTTGCCCCAAGTCTTCTTTTTCAGTACCCGGTGAAATCAGTTCTACCACGACAAAGGGATTCACTTCTTCTTGCCACACCACATAGCTCATTCGTAAATCTCGTTGTTCATAGAGTCTATCAACCCCCACTACAGCAAACCAGTCGGGGCGTTTGTACCAATTGGTCTGGCGCGGATTGTAGTAAAGATTCAAATCGCTGGCAACAAAAATGCGATCCGTTGGGTAGTTAGGAGGACAGAAGGTATCTTCAAGGAAACGCGCTTGTAGTAAATGATATTTGTCAGGCAAACCGGGTTCCTCTGGGTCTTCGCTCTTGAGATCGTACATTGTAGGCAAAACTTTTTTCGGGTCTTGAGGCGGATTGGTTTGAAACATGGTTTTTGTCATTTGTCATTTGTCATTTGTCATTTGTCAGGCTGTGAGGATTATTTATCTCACTTAACAGGATTGAGTTTATTTCCACCAATATGTAGAGACGTTGCATGCAACGTCTCTACAATAGTGCCGAAAGTCCTAATCGATGTGTCTACTGCTATAACGCCCCTGCTGCCGTTCGGTCGAAAATATCTCCAGAAAGGTGAGTCGTAATATTCATCGCCTGGACGACAGGTAATTTCTCTAACCCTTGACTATATTCAATCACACTCACACCACCATTCCCTTGTTTAATACTCCAGAATGATTCTGAACTCAATCCCAAAACATGGCAAAGGATCACTTTATTAATCGCATCGTGTGCCACAACTAAACCTGTTTTTAGTTCAGACTCAGCCATTCCAGCTTTGACCTGAATCATCCTATCCCAAGCGGCTGTAGCTCTCTCCCAAACTTGGTTTAAATTTTCACCATTGGGCATTTGTACCGTCGCGGGAGCGACTTTCCATTGATGCAATAAATCGGCGTATTCCTGATTTATTTCTGACTCTAATTTCCCCTCCCACAGTCCATGATTGATTTCGCGAAACTTATCTTCAAGTTCTAGCGTAATACCACTGTGATACTGAAGAATTAATTCAGCCGTTTCCTTGGGACGTAACATCGGACTGGTCACGGCAAAATCAATCGGGATATCCTTAAGAAACTCAGCCACCTGCTGTCCCTGTTGGCGTCCATTTTCATTTAACGGCACATCAATACCGCCTTGGAAGCGGGAGACGCGATTCCACTCGGTTTCCCCGTGACGTACCAGCAGCAGACGCAACCCCCGATTACTGGGGCGAGGTGTCGGTAACGGCGTACCGACATGAGAGGTTTGATTGAGAGACTCTAATTGCACAGGTTCACCCCAACCCCCCGTAAAATTCAGAACATTAATGCAACAGTTGGATTGTAAGACGGACTGGTAACGGGCAGGAGAAATACCCAAGGCGCTACTAATCAAACAGCGATTGATGCCATTGTGTGCCACGATTAAAATTGTGCCACCTTGGTGGCGAGGTAGAATCTCTTGCCAGAATTGCTGCGCTTGTTGATAAAGTGCCAAGACAGGAAAATGCTTCCGGGTTCCCTCCGATGTAGTGATTTCCATATAGAAATCTTCCGGACGTTCTTTCCAGCACCGATAATCTTCCGGGAATTTTGTCCGGGCGTCGGATTTAGCCACTTTTTCCCACAAGGGTAAATCAACTTCCATCAGGTTTTCTGATGGTTGGAGAGGGGGTGAGCCAGATAAATAAGGTAGAATGACCTCTGCGGTCTGCTTCGCTCGTTGGAGAGGAGAGCAATAGACAGCATCAAGGGTCAAGCGACTGAGGGCAGCCCCCACCTTACGGGCATCATCAGCCCCTTTTTCGGTTAACACGGACTCATCACAGCGTCCTTGAATGAGTTGCTGGGCATTATAGCTGCTCTGACCGTGCCGTACAATAATGACGCGAGTAGTCAATCCTTTTGCTCCTATGTGACCAATTTTATGAATAGTAGTCAGATTAACCCAAATGCTGGTAGCATCCTTGGGGCATCTTCAAAGATCAGGGTCATTTTCAGTGTAACCGCCCACCTGCTGGACAAAAAGGCGAGGAAGCTGGGGAAGCAATGTAGAGACGCGCCATGGCGCGTCTGGGAGCAGGGGAAGATGGGGAAGAGATTAATTTTTCCTGTGTATCTTCCTTATTAACAGGGTTTCAAGACTTCCCCGGAAAAGCCAGAATGCGACAGATTACATCTGAAACAAAAACAGTGAGCTTTGTTACTAAATATTTTTTTATAACGTTAGAACTTATGACTTATTATTTATAACTTATGACTGATTACTTTTTTTGGGGGGTTCATGAATACTGGGTTAGTGATTAAACGGTTAATTTTAGCCGTTCTGACGGTGGCGGTACTCTTACAAGTCAGCCTTTCTTTGGTTGAAAGCTGGGGTCAGCCTCAAATTCAAAGTCGCTTAGAACTTTACCAAACCAATTTATTACTCCATGCTGCCGAAGGTCAGAGTTTAGCAACACAAGGAGAAGAGGATTTAACGGCGGCGCGGAATGCATTACTCGGTGATAATCCGTTTGAAAATGCACAAGAGCAATATGAACAAGTCCTGGAAACCGCGCAGACGACTCAATCAAAAATTATTGCCAAACTGGATCAAGTTTCCTCAAACCCAGATGTGACAACATCTATCGGTGATGAGCTGGCTAAACCGCAAATGCAAATCGCTCCCATTGATGAGGCTCCGATGACCTCTCAGCAGCGAAAGCAGTTGCAAAAGTCATTATCTCAGACAGAACAACTTATTGATGAACTGAATGTGCGGTTGGGACTGCTGCAAGCTCAACAGGGTAGAACAGAGATGGCGATTCAGACGTGGAATGAGTTGATTGAGCAAGAAACTGTGGAAAGTACCGCTCCAGCAACGACGCCATCCGCCAAAACTGCCGCCATATTAGCAGGTCTTTGGAGTGATCCGCCTCGAATTTTACCCGATGCGGAGTCAAAAATTCAACAAAATTTAGATAGCTGGTTCCAGTATCGGGCATTGTTCCAGCTTTATCAATTGCAACAGCGTCAAGATGCCTTAGTATCCTTACAAGCTCAAGAAAAAGAGAGAGCCAAACAAGCTTTAGTTAAGTTAACTCTAATTAGTGCCATTCCCGGAATTGGCGGTCTGATTGGGGTGGGACTTTTGCTATTTTTGCTGGGTCAGTGGTTACTTCAGGGAGAGCGATCGCTCCTCGCCACCAACAGCACTATGCCTTGGGATACGCCTTGGGATGGAGAAATGATTTGGCAAGTCTTGATTCTGGGCTTTTTCTTTATCGGTCAAATCCTCCTTCCTATTTTTATCCTGCCACTTTTCCTGGGCTTGTTCAATCTGAATCCGGCTAGTTTTACGGTAAGAATGCAGGCATTCTATGTTTTAATGACTTACATTGTGCTAGCGGCTGGAGGATTGGGAGTCCTTTACCTTTCGATCAAGGATTTTTTACCCTTGCCAGAGGATTGGTTTCGGATTAAATTCCGCAAAAAAGGGATTATTTTTGGATTAGGTGGCTATCTTGTGGCGCTTCCCCTGGTCATTTTAGTCTCACTCCTGAATCAGAAATTATGGCAGGGACAAGGGGGGAGTAATCCGATTCTTTCTCTAGTTCTAGAAGGACAGGATACAGTTGCTATCGTGATATTTTTTAGCACGGCTTGCATTGCTGCACCCCTATTTGAGGAATTCATGTTCCGAGGGTTTTTATTACCGTCGTTAACCCGCTATATGCCTGTTTGGGGAGCAATTGTCACCAGTAGTCTCGTCTTTGCGATCGCGCACCTGAGTTTGTCAGAAGTCCTCCCCTTAGCCACATTAGGCATTGTATTAGGAATCGTGTACACGCGATCGCGCAATCTGCTGGCGCCCATGATTGTTCACAGTCTCTGGAATAGTGGAACATTATTGAGTTTAGTCATTTTAGGCAGTGGTGGAAGTTGAGGGAGACGCGGAGAGGGGGAGACGCGGAGAGGGGGAGAGGGGAAGATGGGGAGAGGGGGAAGAGGATTACTAATGAACAATGAACAATGAACAATCAACAAATGACAAATGACATCGCTTATCGTGCGCCCTGAAACGTGATAGATTCTCAAGGCGAACACAGCAGGTTGATCAGGGATTGGGGTATCTCTTCAAAATGCTCTAACAAAAAATCCAAGATTGCCAGATGGCGCAAATCCACGGGTTGAGGGGGGTAGTATCCTTTACCTCGTTTGAACCAACACTGCACTGTCCCCAGGGAACGGGAACAGATATGAGACAGTTGTTCATACGTGACATTCCATTTGCTATAAAACTGCCTTGGCGTCATCCCTAATTCACAGTAACAATAAAGGTCAATAATGTATTTTTCCCGCTGGTTGATCGGGCGGAGATTGTGTCGGCGACGGGGATTATAGCGTCCAGTTGAACTACGCACAGATGGGGATGCGATCGCGCCAGTAAAATGGGTGGGATAACGGTAGGGGTTGTTATTCTCTTCGGTTGGTTCAACGGTATCCGGCATTTTTTCTAAATCCGCTTCAGACGCCGTATCCGTGGTTACCCATGCTGCACTGGGAGAATCGGGGGCGAGTTGGATGATGTAGTAAACCATCCACTGATTGTGATGGTGGTTGTAGTCATAAAAGCGTCCCAAAATTACGCCCCAGTCTGTTTGATTTGTTTTCCACTCAACGCGATCGCCTTCTTGGTAACGAGGAGTAGGAATTGGCAAAGTGTTGAATTGTGTGTAGGGGCGGGTTTCACTATTATCGTTTCTTTTTTCCCCAGATATAACTAAACCCGCCCCAACTAAGTTTTGAGTCTCCATCTCCTCACCATTACGCAGGGCGTTTAAGGCGCCAGCGATGAGTTTTCCGTCGATGCTTCGCGTCAACTCCTGGATAAATAGTTTCGCGATCGCATTCACTTCAGCATCGGTTAGGTGCATTTGCGATGCATCGAAGTCAATGTCGCGGTAGTGCTTGATTAGAGAGAGGAGTTGGGTCATTCCAAATTCCGATAACGCTTGCTGGGCTGTCGTTTCAGCGGTCGGGGATTTGTGAAATTGAGGGGGGAACGGTTTCATTTGGTTCTTCTCCTTGTGTTTGGTTGGGTGTATTGGTTACTTGTAACAATGTTATAACAAAATATCTAAAACAACAACCCCTTTGTCTCAAAAAAAAAGAGACTAGGAGTAAATACTTGGATCTCAAAAACGTAGGGTGGGTTAGGCGGAATTTAAACCGAAGCGATAGCCATTCAATGAACAATCCGCCGTAACCCACCGCTGTTAACGGGGAGGTGTATTATTTAATCAAAACTCTATCGGTATTCAATCCTTAGATAGAATAAATAGGACAAAATATAGTAGGCGCGATCGCGACTTGTCTAAAAGGCAGAATGGTGGTGAATTTTCCGATGAATGTTTGGCAAAGAAACCATTCTCACCCCAAGCTGACTAGCCGACTGTCAAAGTTACTTTAACGGGTTCCTTTTATCACCGCGTCCCCGCGTCTCCGCGTCTCCCCCTCTCCGCGTCTCCCCTCTCCGCGTCTCCCCCTCTCCGCGTCTCCCCTCTCCGCGTCTCCCCCTCTCCGCGTCTCCCCTCTCCGCGTCCCCGTGTCTCCCCCTCTCCATCACAGATCATCTCCCTGACGTAACGCATCAGCAACGTAAGCGCAATTCACGGCTGCACTGATCAGGGTGATGCGGTTATTTGCAACGGTGTAATACTCGAATTTATTACTCTTTTTGAATTCGTCAATGGCTGGGGAGATACCGCTGACATAAACGATTAAAATAGATGTTGGTGCTAAATTGTCGATTACCTGATTGACAACGGTGACAATTTCTGAGTCCGGTAGTTGATGATTGACTAAATCTAAGACTAAAATATCCAGACTACGGCGACGGCTGGCTGGGATTTGGTAGTGGATTTTTACATCCTGAAATCCCCGTTTTTGCAGCAGTTTGAATTCTTGGGGCGGTCGCACACGTTGATTGGTAGGTAAGAGATAATCTATAGTTATCCAGCCAATCACTTCTTCCCGTTCTAGCACTTTTTGGAGATAATCCACCTTGGCGCGAATTGTTTGTGACACAATTCGATTCACTTCTTGGTCAACCATGTTATCAACGGATTGCTTGATGTCGTTGAGGGTTTTTCCGTAGAAGAATGTGCCAACAATGCCTAAAATCCCTAGAAATATTCCCATGAGGACAAAGGCTAAATTCAAGGTGCCAATAAATGCATTAAAACTTTCTGTTAACTGGCTATTGGCATCTTTGAGAAACTCCATCTGCTGTTTAATTAACTCTAAATCAGGAGATGATGTCGGGGTTGGAGGGGTTTGCGCCACAATCAGGGAGAAGTATGAGAAGTCTGGCATATCAGTTACGGCGGCAAGATCGTGCGTTACTCTCAACTTATCATTATTTAGGGGTGGTTGAATAAGTCTTGTGGTGGGGAGGAGACACCGGGACGCGGGGATGGAGAGACGCGGGGATGGGGAATAGTGAAATGTAGAGACTCCTTATGCTACGTCTCTACCTTACAAAAGATTGAGCGATTTTAATTTTTCTTGATATAGTGTTTACATTTGAAATCTAAACAAGCAACCCTTGCCCAGTAAGGCTTTCAGTGCTTTGGCTGTACACGAATCATCTGAAAACACTATATGTCCTAACTAGAGTGCGTAGTGCTATATCTTGGTTAAGGTGCGTTACGCAAGCGATAACACACGATGGCGGACTGACACAGCTAAAATTGTGGAATCAATCTTACCATTTAATCGGGCGCACGCCATGCGCCCCTACGGTTTCCGGGCGTAATTCTAATCATCAAATAAGGTGTACCACGCCACTACATATATAGCTTGGCACAGCTAAAATAGGACTTTGTTTGTAATGGTTTCAGCGATTTTTCTAGGGAGATTTTTCGGATTTTTTCGGTCAAAATTGGTGAGCGTCGGAAAGTGCCTCTAGACCTCAGACAGGGCAAGGGTTTAAGATGAGGCTGTCCCCACTCGCTGGGGAAACTATTGGAATGGAAACCTCCCATCAGCACTCAGGCTAATGGGGGGTTTTTGCAACTTCCAGAAAATAAATGATTTCAGATGATGGCAAATTCCCAAAAGGAATTTACGGCGCTTTTCACGTTTATGGAATACAAAATTGTATCGGCTTGCTTTTCAGCGCAATCATCGTCTGTAGTCTACTAACTTGAAAACTGCGGTAATTCAAGCCCAGACTCCGCGTCTCTCCATCTCCCCATCTCCGCGTCAGTCGCAACCCATCAATTTAGGGTTGACAGACCACTGCTTATTACCGATTAACTAAACAAAGCAACTGTTGACATTCACGCTGCAACCGTCTCAAATACTCTTGACGCGGATTGCGAGTCGCGCCAAATATCGTTACCACTTGATAATCCCCTAAATCAACAATCCATATCGGTGAAGGCGTCGCTTTCCGCGTAAATTCTTGCCCACCAATTTTGTACTTATCCGTTTTAACACCACCACATAAACTCTTAGCATCTCGGTAACGTTTCTGAGTTTCCAACTCATGGAAGAACTCGAGCAAGATTTCTAACGCATACGGTTTTTTACTCATTTTGTTCCCACGAACCACAACAATTTTGCCGTTCGCATCAACCGCTTCAACCCATTGGTGATTACTCACGTAACCCGCAGAAATTAGCGATTGCGGATTAATCGTTTCAGCCTCAAATAATTGGCAGAGTGCTGAGTAAAACCTCTGTAACCGTTCCTGAAATAATCGCTGGAACTCCTCAATTGTATCCGGAAGCAACCAAAACTCATCCCTCCTCTCTGGGATGAACGTTGAACCCCGATATAACGGTGGATTGGTGCGAGAATAACAAGGACGCCTAGCGCCTTGACCCAGACTTCCCAAGTGAAAGGTTAGCCAGGTTAGAGATTGACCTAAATTCGTCAGATCACTCTCACCTGTTTCCGCAAAGGCTTGTCGCTGAACGGTTGGTGCTTCCTGAGAAAATTCCAGCGTGAAAATACCCTCTTGTTCGCCGCAGCCATGATTATGATTCCGATGGGGTTCTCTCTGAGTTACCTGACCCTTGAGTAGACCAACTTTCAACCATCCCTGTTGTGGCTTAGGGTTAATTGCACCAAAGAGTTTTGCTTCCCAGTCTTGCACCTGAGACGGTGTCGATACCCCCAACACCAACGTGCGAAACCAGTAGCGCAGCATCGACTTAAACGCCACCGGACGCACCTCAGCATCGGCGCGTCCCTGCATTTGCCACTGCTGACGACGAGGATGGAATTTCCAGGGGATAAAGTTTTGCCGTCCGTGAATTAGTTGCCCTTCTAAGGTAAACTTGACCCGGAAAAACTCATGGTTAGGCGTAGCTGTTTCAGGGTGAATTAATTTGCCGTATCCAGTATTGACCTGAGAACCAATTCCTAATCCAAATCCGGCAATTAACCACTCTTGTACCTGAACCAAGAGTTGAGAGTCATGACAGCCACTTGCTAGGCGTAACCCGATTAAAAATGTGGGTGCTTTGAGGGATAAAAAGGGGTTGGGATTGGGACTATACGTGGGAGAATGATTATCCCATGTCCAAATATTATTTGCCATATCCATTGCAACCAATTCCGATTGATTGGGTAAGGGATAGGCATCGAGAAACACAATCTTTCCGGCATGGTGAGCCTGGTTTTCTGGGGTTAGGGAACCAAAATAACAGGCAATGGTTTCATGGTTTTCTACCTGTTTCCAATCCAGTCCTGTCTCTGCCATCACTTGACGAATCGCCTGATTCCGCGTCACCCCCCGCAGGGTAGAGGAGGGAATATAAGGCATACCCAAGGCATCAAAGGCAGGTAATAAAATACTCTCTGGTCCCCGGTGTCCGCCGACTCGAATTCGCCAGGGACATTGAACCAAAAAGGTCTGACTGGCAATTAATTCGGTGCGTTTGTTCAGTTGAGTTAAACGTGCTGAATAATGCTTTGCTCCCTCCTGTGCCATTTGCAGAATCTGAACTTTTGTCGGGTCTTTATACTCCCTATCGGGTTCCCGCATCCAGCGCAAATATTCAATAAAACTGGCATCCGTTGCGGGATTGGGTTTACAATCGGGGTTTAACCACGGAGAAGGCGGTGGGTTTTCTGTCCCGGTTTTTTCTGTGCCTAGGGGCGGTTGATGACGACCCCCTGTAATCTTTTTCTTCGGTTTCTGTGGACGCGGTTTGGGTGGTTGGGGTTTTTTGGGTCGATTGGGTATCATAAGCTTTTAAGTTGCTGGTTGAGTAGGTGACTCTCACGATTACCCGGAAATATCGTGATAAACCGCACTTGCCCAGAAACTAAACTCTTGTGCTACGGCTAATCCTAACCCAGTTAAGCCTAAGTATTCGTCAGTTGTTAGGTTTTTTAACACAGTCAATCCCTGTTCTCCGGCAAGGTTTTCCTGGAAAGACAGTATCTGTAAACACTCGAAGAATAGTTTAACAACTTGTTTTTTTCCCTCCTGATTCAGGGCGTTTTCCTCTGCCTTGAGACGCATCATACCCCAGGTTGAGAGGTAGGTATAGAGTTCAACGGCTTGATTCTTCTGTTCTTTGAGGCGAATCTCGTTCTGATTGGGTTGCAATTTCAATTGAGTCAACGCCTCGTAAACGGGAGTCGCTAGGGTGCGTGGGTCAAATGTGGTAAAGGACATGGTTTCGTAAGAGGAAATAGGGGGACAGAGAATAAGCTGTTCGGCATTTAAAGTTGAATGTCAACAATGACGAAGTCCTTGTGCGAGAATCTTGCTCGCTACTAATACCCAATTTAAATGCATGATAGCTTAAGGAATTCTCAACAACTTATATTCAATTTATCTATTGTATTAAATTACCTTCTTTTTTCTTGATTTGTCATTGTCTGAAATCATTTATTTTCTGGAAGTCGCAAAAACCCCCCATTAGCTTGAGTGCTGGTGGGGGGTTTTTAGTTCAATACTTTCCCCAGCGAGTGGGGACTGATGTCAGATCAGCGTGTCTCTTACGCCTTGGGCTGGTTTCCATTCCAATAGTTTCCCCAGCGAGTGGGGATTCGAGCTGGCAAAACGGGAGTATTCTGGCTGCTGTAGTTTCCATTCCAATAGTTTCCCCAGCGAGTGGGGATAGCCCCATCTTAAACCCTTGCCCTGCTTGAGGTCTAGAGGCACTTTCCGACGCTCACCAATATTGACCGAAAAAATCCGACAAACCCGACCGAAAAAATCGCTGAAACCCTTACAGGAAAAGCGACCGACGCTCACAACAAAGAATCAGCCTTTCAGCCATTTGGCTTGAGCGTCGGTTGTCATTGGTCATTTGTCATTTGTCATTGGTCATTTGTCCTTTATATAGCAGCTACCTTGGTAAGTTATAGCGCTTCGCGCTGGGCAATAGGCAATAGGCAATAGGCAATAGGGGAGAGAAACACTGATTATATAGGGCTTTTAGCAGTTTTTCAGCCAATTGATTTGTAAATAGACTAACGCAACCTGCTGTAAGACATTCCTTACTATTCCCCATTCCCTATTCCCCATTCCCTATTCCCCATTCCCCATTCCCTATTCCCTATTCCCTATTCCCTATTCCCTATTCCCTAACGAAACGACTGCACAAACCCCCGTCCCAAACTTTCCTGTCCCCCAAATTGCAGAATGTTCCGTTCCTCCTCATCAAGCAACCATTCAAACAAACCCCTAGCTAAATCCACCCCATTCTCCGTAGACGACATCCCATACCCCTCAGCTAAACCTTGTCGGCGATTCGCCAACTCTTGTCCCCGTTTCGTTGTCGCCTTACTATTCACTTGAGACGTTACCCCCCACGGTACATACATTAACGTATCCGGTGGAATCGCCTCTTCATAGCGAAACCCTCCCTCAACGGATTTATGGGCATCTAACTTAATCTTGACTTGCCGCCATAAACTCATTTGAATTAACGTACTGCAATGCTGGTCTGGTAACAGTAACACCCGCTGAATTTCACTCTGATTTTCAGCTTGGGGAACAAACCTTTGCCAATTCGACCAGGGCTGCAAACTATCCTTAATGATCGCATCCTTCAAATAAATCGGTCGGGGATTCTCCGTGGTTTCCGATACCAAATTCGTGCTGTAGGGGGCTGGAATAGTCAGTAAATCTGCCACAAACCTTGCCCAGCGACGTAATAACATCGGGGAACTAATCCACACCACGCCATGACTCAACGAAGACACCGGTAACCATAATACTGAACCATCGCCCAACCAAATATCTCCCTGTTCTAATTGAGACGATTCCGGACTCGGATTCGGACTCGTATCACTAGCCGTGGGACTTTTAATATCCGTTAATTCCGGACCAAATAACTGCACCCGTAGCGCCTCATCATTGACACTCGCCCGCAGCCGCCCACGAATTGTGGAGGAGGGAATATAGGGTAAATTGGTATGAGATTCACGGGCAATTCCCACCAAGTTTCCCTCTTGGGTGGTGCCTCCCGTATGTAAAGGAGAAAGGAGGTATAAATACAAGTAGTGAATTTGATTCATTGAGTTAGGGGTTTGTGGGACGCGGGGATAGGGAGACGCGGAGAGGGAGATTTAAGACCTTAAGGCAGAAGAATTAGACCGGATTGTCCATTTCTCTGGATGGTTTATCATTGCCACGATTTGTCCCAATACTTCTTCACATCGAGAATCTAGGTATGAAGCTTCTTCTTTTGTTAAATAGCCGCATCTCAAAGCAATCTCAATCCAAGTTTGAGTTTCTGCCGCTTCACTTTCGGCGTCACTAAGCTTACTGACAAAGGCGGCTGGATACCTCCGTTTTCTCCATGCTTCTGTGATATTGGCAGCAACAGACCTTGATGAACGACGTATCTGATCAGTTAAAGAAAAGCGTTCTTCTACTGGAAAAGATTTAGTAATCTCAAAAATATTCATGGCTACATCTATAGCATTATTCCATACTCTTAACTCCTTGAATGAACGTATATTTACCATTTACCTACTCCTGTCTTTTTATTGTCTTGGTATTATTGTCTTGGTATACGCTTTTGTGCATTTAAACATCATATAGCAATCCTAAATAGGGCTGCTGAATAAGTGTTGTGGTGAGGCAAAGGACGCTCCAGACGCGGGGAGACATGGGATACATTTTTCCTGTTACAGATGCTTCGATTTTGAGTATTTATGTGCCAAAACCTTGCACTTGTTGGGTGAAAAAATACATTAAAACCCTTGTATAGTATAGCTGACAGATTAATTCAGCAAGCCCGAAATAGGGAACTCGATCAAACCTCGATTCAGTATTTTTATGTATTGAATTAGCTCTCTTTTTTGGATTTACCATTATCTGAAATTATATCATGTCCGGTTTTATCAGGCTTGTATGAGCCTGTTCGTAGTCAGCACTTTAATAAGCCATTTTAATGCACTAAAGTGCCTACTACAAACAATTTAAAGACAACCGGACACGATATGTTTATTTTCTGGAAGTCCACAAAAATCCCCCACTAGCCTGAGTGTTGGTGGGGGGTTTCCATTCCAATAGTTTCCCCAGCGAGTGGGGACAAAAGACACTAAGTATTTTTAAATTTGTTCTAAAGGTTTCCATTCCAATAGTTTCCCCAGCGAGTGGGGACCCCTTCATCTTAAACCCTTGCCCTGCTTGAGGTCTAGAGGCACTTTCCGACGCTCACCAATATTGACCGAAAAAATCCGACAAACCCGACCGAAAAAATCGTTGAAACCCTTACAGGGAAAGCGACCGACGCTCACAACGAAAGAATCAGCCTTTCAGCCATTTTACCTGAGCGTCGGTGGTCATTGGTCATTTGTCATTGGTCATTCGTCATTGGTCATTTGTCCTTTGTATAGCAGCTACCTTGGTAAGTTAGGACATTCTGTACTATTCCCCATTCCCCCTCTCCGCGTCCCCGCGTCACCCCCTCTCCGCGTCACCCCCTCTCCGCGTCCCCGCGTCCCCGCGTCACCCCATCTCCGCGTCACCCCCTCTCCGCGTCACCCCATCTCCGCGTCACCCCCTCTCCGCGTCACCCAAACGGTAACCAGAATAATTGAGAATAGCCTAACTTACGCCAACGGCGAACATGATTCGGCGCATCCAACCTCTCCTGAAACAACGGGGCAGGATGTTCTAAATAGTAAACCGTTCCTGGTGGCGCGGCAAAGACTTGGGGGGCGGGTATACTCTGATTGTCCCCATACCGCATCCGACAACTAATCGCTAAGGGTTTGTCTGTCGCAAAACTGACTAAAGGACCAACCTTTTGATTCGCCTTCGCCGGATAAGCAAAATACCATTCCCAAGGATATGCCTGACACAAGGCTGTACCATGGTGACGCCGTTCAAATACCCCTGGAGTCACTAAATACGCCAGAGATTTTTGTGATCTCCCCTGATTCCCCACAGACACCTGCTGCAAACCATTCCACTGATCCCCTAACGGGGGACAAGGGGCTAAAATCGCCCGATGTCCTTCCCCTCCCAGTCGCAGAATGCTACCTTGAGGTAGATTGAATTGACCCTCTAGGGCAATAGCAAGACTCCAGCCCGGATTCAGGCGGATGGCGTTCTCGACAAAATAGCCATCAGCATCTAGCACCGATCGCCCGCCTCGATCTATCGTATTATGAGAACGAGTTTCGCCCTGCCAGGGTTGGGTTTGACCCGCCTCTACCCCTTGCCATTGACGGGGTGGAATCTGACCCGTTTTCAGATACTCCCAAATCACCGGAAAGGGTAGATATTGAAAATAATCCTGCTTCCTTCCCCTCCCCGGCGGAGACGCCCAAGACGCCCGAACTAAAGGTTGGCATTGTTCGGGATTGGTTTGGAGGACACCATAAAGAGGATGGGTATGATCCCAAGCCAGAGGCACCAAGGGTACAGTTTGGCTGTAGGCTAAAGGAATAGGAAAATAAAGGGTTTCCTGATAACACAGAAACGGACCAATCAAGTGAAAATCCTGTTCCCGTTGAAGTAACCCCTGAATCGCCCCCGCAATAGCATGACCATTAGGCGGAAATAGACTACTTGCCCAAGCCCGTTCTCCAGGAGAAAAGGGTTTGGCGTCTCGAAATAGCAGTACATCTAAAGGCGTAATTGTATACCATTCCATTGGTCATTGGTCATTTGTCATTGGTCATTGGTCATTGGTCATTTGTTATTCTTTACTATTGCCCATTCCCTGTTCCCTGTTCCCTGTTCCCTGTTTCTTAATCTCAACCATTAACTTTAATTGTGTCCACCCACTTAATAGCGAGCAAGATGCAAAGCCTGCGGCATGGCTTCGCTTAACGCACTACCAGGATTTCGTCATTATTGACATTATTGTGTAGGGGCGGGTTTCACCACTATCTTTTCGGTTGTAACCCGATGTAACTAAACCCGCCCCGACTCAGGTTTCTAGACTTCCCGTGAAAAGTCAGCCCCCCATCACCCCCTCTCCGCGTCTCCCTGTCCCCGTGTCTCCCTGTCCCCGCGTCTCCCTGTCCCCGCGTCTCCCTGTCTCCCTGTCTCCCTGTCTCCCTGTCCCCGCGTCTCCGCGTCCCCGCGTCCCCGCGTCTCCGCGTCCCCGTGTCCCCGCGTCCCCGTGTCACCCCCTCACCCCATCCCCTCACCCATACCAATCTGCCGATGACGCAAAATAAACGCCGTTAATTTCAACCAACCTTGGATAGTGTCATCCTGCTGGGGGAGGGGTGTGGTGTGACTTAATGCCCGCAAATACCCAGCTAAATCCGCCTCAAACCCTTGCCGATACGCCTTCAATCGTTCCCCATTCAACCAGCGACTCATCCCATCCCCATCCCCAGCCGCCAGGACATACCAATCACTGGGATTATTCCCCGGTGTAAAATACTCAGCAATCTTCAACCCAACCCGCTGACATTCTGCCTGTCTCACCTGCTTTTGTGCTTCACGGGTAAAAGGTTGGCTGGGATTAGGATTGGTGGGGGTAAACTCATCAATCAACCATCCCGCATTCAGCAAGCGAGAATTAAGTAAATCGGGATAATTTTGTTCAATCCAAGGAATCCCCCAAGGTTGCGTCGCCGGGGGAAAATCCCCTGTCCCCGGTGATTGCGTCGTCCAGGCAAAAGCTTGACTAATTTCAGCCGTTACCCAACGAAAATACTCTATCGCCTGCGGATGAGTCCGCAACCAACCCGCCACACCAGAACTCAAATCTGGATACAATTGTCGTTCAAACCTCCTCCCCTCTCCGCGTCCCCCCATCTCCCCCTCTCCGCGTCCCCCTAACAATTGCGGTAAAACCTGATGCAACCCCCGCTTCAGCGTCTCCGTAGCGTTGAGTTCTTCAATCCCATCAAACAATCCCACCTGTCGTTCCCAGTATTTCCCCGTATCCCCTTCTGTGGTATAGCGTTGGTCTGGATTAGGATACACCACTGAACCGATACCCGACACCGTAGACCGAGGTAAAAAAGCCGTTGGCACTTGCCAAACCCGACTATTTTTCACTGTACCCGCCGCATATCGCAGTTGGTCAAACAAATAAGACCACCATGACCCCACATTCACCCCCATCGAGGGGTCTTTTTCATACACCGCCCGCATAAACTCCAATTCCTCCGGTAAAAACAGGGCGCGGCGTTGGTCTGGAGTATCCTGAAGCTGGCACAGACGATTCATCGGGTCTAACCAGGCTTGCAGTTGGGCGGCGTCTGATGCAGCAATTGCCTGATTTGTCAAGGGATTCACGCCAATCGGTAACGCCGTCCAATAGGTTTGCCACTGAGACGCCAACCACCCCGACCAAGTAGCACTATTTTCCCCTAAATCCGGCATCCAGTGGCGTCGCCTTAACTCAGCAAACACCAACTGCCCAATCCTAGACCATTCCGCCAGCAGGGTTTGACGGGCGGTTTGCATGGCAGACTTCACGTCTTTAGCGGGAAGAAGGGCAACAATCACATTAGGGAATCCGGCGGTGAGTAAGACAGATGCTGACGGTTGCGGTATCCACGGTCGAAACTCCGCCCACGTCTGCCCCAACCAATGGTCAATTAAGGGTTGCTGAAACAGACTCGGATAAATCAGGCTATCGGGTCCATAGCATTGTGCCAGCCGCCAGCAAAGTTTAGCCGACAGATAATGCAACACCCAAGACCCTGCCCAGAAATCCCGCATTTTGCGACTGGCTTTAATTAACTCTTGCACCGGAGAAAAGCTAAAGGTAGCCAGATGGGGAGGGGAGGAGTTCGGGTCAGTTAATGCCCCAGCTAAAGCGGCGGTGAGGCTGGCTTGACTCCACACCGAGGCATCGGGTAATAGGGGTACTGCTGGCATGAGTAAGGCATCCTCTCCCAGTCGCTGACTCACGGCTTCGGGTAAGCAGCGCCATAGCCACCAAAAGAGTTGGCGGGAATCGATGGATTCTGGGGAGTTGGGGGGGCTGTCTGCGGGTGACGGGGAGGTTAACCGATAGTAATCAGTTACATTCACCGATAGAGGGAGTTCTGCCCCCGATAGCAGATGTGCCACCTTCAGCGTCGGCAGAGTCAGGGGCAACTGCAACCCATTCAGCAGGGCGCGATCGCTAGCTTCAGCAATTTGATAGGCTTGGGATACAGTCGGGGCAGGATTGACCGATTTTAGGGCATTTAAAAAGACTTGAGCATTTTCCCCGGTGGCGTTTCTCAACCTATCCCGGTCAAAATCATAGAGTAATCCTTGGATTTTGGCTTGCCAGAAGGAATTAGACACGAGGGAATTGTGCGATCGCGAGAATCATCCGATTTACTCATTACTCTATCACAACAGCCTGAATAGACTATCCCAAAATCCATTGGCACTCTCCCTACAATAACACGCGATCGCGCAATCTTGTAGCGCCCATGCTCGTTCACAGTCTCTGGAATACAGGGACGTTGTTGAGTTTAGTTATTTTAGGCAGTGGTGGAAGTTGAGGAAGTATGGTTTGTAGGGGCGGGTTTATGGGCTTTCGTTCCGCTATTGATACTAACCTTTGTTCAAAACCCGCCCTTTCCGAATGTAGGGGCTGATTTTACAACTATCGTTTCTTCCCTCACCCAGATGTAACTAAACCCGCCCCGACTATTGCCTATTGCCTATTGCCTATTGCCTATTGCCTATTGCCTATTGCCCATTGCCCATTCCCTAAAAACACTCTTGCCTATTGCCTATTGCCTATTGCCTATTCCCTGTTCCCCGTTCCCCAAATAGCGATCGCGCCATCATTACTCCCACTTACCAATATCTGTCCATCATGACTAAAGCCGAGGGAGAAAATCGAACCGGAAAATCCTTCTAACGTCGTCATCAACTCACCTGTTTGCAAATTCCATAACCCTAATCTGCCATAAGGACCTAACGCACTGGCTAAGATATTACCCGACGGATGCAACGCCAAGGCATTGACAAAGACAGGTTTGGGGTTTTCTATAGGTGTGGACAGTAATTCCCCAGTTTTTGGATTCCATCGGTTAACTGTTTCGGCAAAACTCTCACTCACTAAGACATTTCCATCCTGATTAAATGCCAATGCTCTTAAAGACTGAGGATGCTGGAGGATATGCAGAATTTCTCCACTCTGCCAATTCCATAGATGAATAGTACCGTCCTCAGAACCACTGGCAAGGAGTTCTCCATTGGGACTAAACGCAAGAGACAGGGTTAAATTTTCAATCTCAAACTGAAGCAGTTGTTCGCCTGTTTCTAAATCCCAAAGGGCGATTTCCGAAACAAACCCTAATCCTTCTCCTCTCCTTCCACTGGCTAGAATTTGTCCGTCTGGACTAATTGCCAAAGATGGAATCATCCCTTCTTTCTTTTGGAGAGTATTAATTAATTCACCTGTTTGCAGATTCCAGAGTTTAATTGAACCGTCCTCAATACCTCCCCCACTCACCAATTTTTCTCCATCGGGACTAATGGCGAGAGCCGTAACTTGATCCGAATGTCCAGAAAGTGTCCGCAATGGCTGACCTGTGTTTAGGTTCCAGAGTTTAATCGTTTGATCATCGCTACCTGTGGCGAAGAATTGTCCATCTAGGTTAATCGCGATCGCACCTACGGCATCTGTATGTCCCTTAATATTACGCAATAATTTGGCATCTTGCCATTGTTGAGTCGGCGTAGCGGCGATGAGAGTAGCATTGCCAGAACTTGGGGAGACAGACAGCGATCGCGGCACGTTAGTTACGATAACAGACAGTACAGTTATAACCGCCAGTACGACGAAAACCGCGTAAGAACTTGACCGACGACTCATAGTTAACCCTTGAGAACAACACCATCCCACCGGAATGGGTGAGATTGTTCCCTTAGACGACAGATAATGCCAAAAAGTATCCCATAAATATTATTCCCGTGCCAACAACAGCACAAAAAATTAGAGAAATTAATTCGGAGACGGTATAACTTACAGAGAATCCAGGCATCGCGAAACTCCCAAACTACGGTAACGATGCCATGATCACTTGGAATGGATCAATCTACCTCATACTTTCGGGTTAAATTAAATAATCTGGCTGAGAAATTTAATGAATATTTAATCTTTCCGCAGGATTAGTTGGACGTTGTTGGCGAATAATCATTACAGTCTTTGTCAACACTCCGGCTAACTGGGCAATCAAAGCCGAGGGAATTTCGGAAATCACATTAACGTCCAACCAGAGAGACAATTGATGGAGGATTGTGGTGGCGCGATCGAGGGGAGCAGGTATGACGACAATCGATTGTAACGTTTCGCAATATTCCCGGCGTTTCTGAAATGCTTGCTGGCGTTCAGTGTATGTAGTAGGCGCATAAAATTCAACCTCCCCAATTGCATACACTGATGTACAATCAACGTCAAAACTACTGCCCACCGCAGCCCCAGAACCCACAAAATCAGCATAAAACCGTTTTTGGATAATTAAGGCTCCCCGACAGTCAGGTTTAATCGCCAGCAACTGTCCACTTTTGAACAAATCAAGGGGAACAGAGGTACAAGGAGAGTGGGTTGAGGAATACGCCGAAGGATCGTTAGTTGGATGCATAGTTCACCTGACAGCAGCAGATCGATATCTAATACTGAGTTGTATCTCTCACTGTCAGAGACTTATGCAATGAGATATCCCAGATCCCTGACTTCTTGAAGAAGTCGGGGATCTAGCTTGAATATACCAGGAAGGTTGGAGTTGAGATCAACTATTTGGATCGATCCCGTGGGAACGCAACAGTTCTTCAAGACGCTGCGATCGCACTCGTTCAGCTTCAGCCCGTTGTCGTTCAGCTTCAGCCCGTTGTCGTTCGGCTTCAGTCCGTTGTCGTTCAGCTTGCAGTTGTTCTTGGGCGATCGCTTCCCGTTCAGTTGGGGTTAGAATCCAATTCCCTTCAGCATCGTACCAACGTAACCATAGACGATTAATCCCTTCGTACTCTCCCGACCACAATCCCAAACCTAATTCCAGTTGGGGTATCCAAATCCTCGGTTCGGTTAACTCCAACTCTTGGTAAAAACCAGCCGTAAGTGCAAACCCTCTTAATCGATCCGTATAGCGGTCAAACACCACATAATAGGGGACATTTAAAATTTGTTCGTAGACTTCCCATTTTGTCGGGGGTTCACTACTCAGGCGTGTACTTCTACCTAAATCTTCTTTTTCCGTCCCTGGTGACAATAATTCCACCACCACCGTCGGACGCACCATTTCTTGCCAAATCACATAACTTAACCGTAAATCCTCCTGATCATAAAGTCTTGATACGCCCACCACACCAAACCAATCGGGTCGTTTATACCAATAATGGTGACGCGCATCGTAGTAAAGGTTCATATCACTACCGCAAAATATTTGCTCAGGTGGGTAGTTAGCTGGATGAAACGTCACGCGCAATAGTTCGGGTTGAAGATCATGAAATTCGTCAGGCAAACCAGGTTCCTCCGGATTTTCACTCGGTAAATCGTACATGGTAGGCAAGCTTTCTCTAGGAGAACGAGGCGGATGATTTTGCTCGATTCGGTATTTGATTGCCATAACACGTTGCTTAAAGTCTTTACCATCATAATAATTCGACACACGCCAAATCAACCAAGCTGTTTAAGCGCGATCGCAACAGTCAAAACCTCGATGACACAGCGACGACGCCCCAGCAGACGTAGGATAGCCTATCACTACCCCGCCGCTTTATGATCAACGTAGGAGGACGAAGCTGTTTGTCATTTAAACCTAATTGTCAATACTTGCTCTCATCCTTGTAGTGCGACCAAGCAACTCGCTATTTATACCAAATGTAAAACCTTGACAAGCTTATCGTAGCCATTTCTTGTGAAATCCCATAACTTAATTTTAAACCCAGAGAACTAACCATGAGATTTATTAGTCCAAAAACTGACTTTGCTTTCAAGAAGATTTTCGGCTCAAATCGCAGCCAAAAAATTCTGATCAGCTTTCTCAACGCCATCGTTTACGAAGGCAAAAACACTATAAAATCTTTAGAAATAATCGATCCCTATAATCCGGGCAGTACCAGCACGCTTAAAGATACCTATCTAGATGTCAGGGCAGTTTTAGATAATGGGTCTACGGTAATCATAGAGATGCAAGTCTTAAATGTCGAAGCTTTTGAGAAACGAGTAATCTACAACACCGCAAAAGCGTATGCTAACCAATTAGACATGGGAGAAAAATATACAACGTTGCGTCCATTCATCGCTTTAACGATTACGGATTTTTTATTGTTTAAGAATAGCACACAAATGATTAACCGATTTCGACTTAAAGAGGAAAAACAGCTATTTAACTATCGAGACGAGTTAACACTAATTTTTCTGGAGTTACCCAAATTCAATAAACAACTCTCAGAATTAGAAACCCTTAGCGACAAGTGGATTTATTTCCTCAAAGCCGCCCCAAGTTTAGACATAATTCCTGAGTCTCTGGCGGCAGTACCAGAAATAGGAGAAGCGTTAAATATTGCCAGTCGTGCTAACTTAAGTAATAAAGAATTAGAGGAGTTGCACAAGCAGGAATTATTTATTGTAGATAGGAAAGGCGAGATTAATTTTGCCAAACTTGAGCAAAGTTTAAAATTAGTTTCACTTCTACTGCGGCAGAAGTTTGGCACTGTTCCTCCAGAGTTTCAGGCTAAAATAGAACAATTATCTTTGCAACAATTAGACCGTTTAGTCGAGACAATTTTGACATTTACAACCTTGGACGAATTGGAGCAGTGGTTAGATAATTAGGGTCTGCTGAATAAGTCTTGTGGTGGGGAGAGGCAATAGGCAATAGGCTTTCTTGCAATGGTTTCAACCCTCTTTCGAGGGAGAATTCGGCGCTGAGGTTGGCAAAAATTCCAGGATGCAAGAGAGTGGTAGTGTAAAAACGAAAGCACTTGTTGGGTCAAAAAATGGCTTGAAACCCCTATCTAGTCTACCTTACACACTTAGGCAGCAAGCCCTAATTAGTCCATCAGTTATTTTTCTCCGACTTATTCAGCAAGCCCTAATTAATATCAGTTTTTAATAATTCCCTATTCCTTAAAATCACAAACCTGGAGTTCCTCTCGTGCTTCGGGATGAGTCACCAAATAATCTTTTAACCAGGTACATCCTCTGGAGATCAATTCCCCTAACCCTTCAACCTGCCAAATCCGGGCGGTGCCATCCGATGAAGCCGTGGCAATTTGGGTTCCATCGGGACTAAAAGTAACGCTAACCACAGCACCTTGATGTCCTTTAATTTCTTGTACTAGGTTTCCCTGTAAGTCCCATAAACGGGCGATACCCTCGAATGAGGCGGTGGCAATCTGGGTTCCATCTGGACTAAAGGCAATATGGGTTATTCCACTGGGATGCTGGTTGAGTTCTTTGACTAGGTTCCCGTCAGTATTCCAGAGACGAACTATGCCATCAATGGAAGCCGTAGCGATATAGTCTCCATCGGGACTAAAAGCGACACTTTTAACCCATCCCTGATGTCCTTTCAATTCCTGTCGCAGATTCCCTTGCAAGTCCCAAAGGCGAACCGTGCGATCCGATGAAGCGGTGGCAATCTGCGTGCCATCGGGACTAAAGGCGAGGCTTCTTATCCGCCCTTGATGTCCGATCAAGTCTTGCAGTAGATTCCCTTGAATATCCCATAAGCGGGCAATACCATCAGAAGAAGCCGTGGCAATCAGTTGTCCATCGGGGCTAAATGCCACTTGTGCCACGCTGCCGGAATGGTTGTGTAAGCGTCTTTGCAATTTACCCTGGATGTCCCATAAGTGAACAGTACCATCAGATGAGGCAGTAGCGATCATTTGCTGATCTGGACGAAAGGTGATGTATGTGACACTCCCTTGATGTCCCTTGAATTCCAGGATGGATTTCCCTTGCCGATTCCAGAGGCGAGCTGTACCATCAGATGAAGCTGTCCCCAACACCTGCCCATCGGGGCTAAAGGTGACATGGGTAACCCCATCTTGATGTCCTTGCAACGGCTGATTGTGCGATCGCGTCCATAGGTGGGCAATGCCGTCAGATGTGGCTGTAGCAATAATTTGACCATCCCGACTCATGGCGAGATCTGTCACTAAACCTTGATGCCCTTTTAAGTTTTGTACCACATTTCCTTGCCAATCCCACAGGCGAGCCGTACCATCCATAGAAGCTGTTCCCAAAAACTGCCCATCAGGGCTAAACATCACCTGAGTCACTCGCCCTTGATGTCCTTTGAATTCCTGCAACAGATTGCCCTGAATATCCCATAAACGCGCCGTGTGATCCGATGACGCCGTAGCAATCAAGGTTCCATCGGCACTAAAGGCAACGCTTCTCACCCATCCCTGATGTCCTTTAAATTCCTGCAACAAATTGCCCTGAATATCCCACAAACGCGCCGTGTGATCCGATGACGCTGTGGCAATCAACTCGCCATTGGGACTAAAAGCAACACGGGTTACTTCATCTTCATGCCCGGTAAATTCTTGCAACAAATTACCCTGAATATCCCACAAACGTGCCGTGTGATCCGATGACGCCGTGGCAATTAACTGTCCATCGGGACTAAAGGCAACGCTTCTCACCCAACCCTGCTGTTTTGGCAATTCTTGCATTCCATTTCCTTGGCGATGCCACAAGCGAACCGTACCATCAATTGAGGCGCTGGCAATGCGTTGTCCATCTTGACTAATGGCAATACTGGTGACTCTGGCTTGATGTCCCGGCAATTGTCCAATGGGTTTTCCTTGTCGGTTCCACATAAGAATCATGCCATCCAGGGAAGCCGTGACAATGGTTTGTCCATCGCGGCTAAAGGCGAGGCTTTCCACACTGGTTTGATGATGCAGTTGATTCCGTTCCTGAATATTGTTTAGAATTTCCTGCAACGCTAACACTGGACGAGTTGTGGGATAGTTGACTAAGGGACGCTCACCAAATGACGTTGCTAAGGTATGCCCCGCTTTCATGGCTTGCAATAATGCCTCAAGTTGCCCCAACTCAAACTTAAGCAAAGCGCTATCCCCTGCTTTTTTTATTTGCTCTTCCAGGGATTCGGTATAAGCCTGTTTCAGTTGTTGACGAACATAAAAACCAGTCCCTGTGGCAACCGCAAGAACCAAAGCCCAAGTCACGGCAAATTTAAGCCGATTTTGGCATTTTTCCCGTCGTGCTTGCTCCTGTGCCTGTTTAATTTTCTCTTGAGCAATTTGCATCTCTAATAGGACTAATTTGCGCTCTTTCTTTTCAGCATCTAAAGCGCGTTCAACTTCCCATTTTTCCCATTGCTCACTTTTGGCTAAAAATTGATAATCCTGATCACTTAAGCATTGATTAGCCGCCCATTGTCTTGCTTCCTGTAACGCTTGACCCCGCAACAGTCGGGAATTATCCTGACCCTTGGATGCAAACCAGGCAGTTATGGCTTCTGAATAGGGTCGCAAGTTGGCGAGTTTTTCATTCACCCATTGCCGATTAAATACAGTCTGATAAATGCGATTATAAACCCTTAAGGTTTGCTGCTGTTTAACTACTAACCCACTTAGGCGTAATTCCATCTGTTCTGGATGATCATTTACCGCCACTTGTCCCTGTTGCAAAAGTTGCTGATACAGCCCCAGCAAACGCTCTGCTCGTTGTTCATTACTCAGCAGGCGATCGCGAATCGTTCGTAAATGCTCTGGTTCATCCTGAGATTGCCAGTTTTCCAGGATATGAGTGTGGACAATTTTGGCAATATCGGGGGTACGGCTTTGAGTATGCTTACCAATCAGATAGCATAATTTCTGGGTGAGAAAGGGTTGTCCGCCTGTCCAGTTTAATACCTCTTTTAACACCGTTTCCGGATCATCAACTTTATCTGCAAATCCAGGAATTAACGAGGCTTTAGCATCTTCAAATTGAAAACCACCAAGCTGAATTGAACGCCCGATATTAAAGGGGGTGCGTTTCTTGTCATCCATTAAATTGGAAGGCGTGGCAACTCCCAATAAACAAAACGTGAGGCGATTATAATCTGGATTATCGGCGCGTTGGTTATAACAGGCACGAATAAATGCAAAAAAGTCGTCCTTGAAATTGAGTTTAATAATACTATCGATTTCATCCAGAAAAACAACTAGATTTTGATCAAACTGAGTCAGTAACACATCCTCGATAAACCAATTCAAACGTTGTAACGGTGATAATATGTCATGTTGCTTCCACCAGGCAATATCATCAAACCGAGTCGATAGACCAAAATTCCTCGCCAACTCAGAAACAATACCCAGATACCATGCCTCTGGCGTCGTTTGACTTCCCAGCCGTGTCATATCAATCGACGCACATTTTATGCCTTCACTTTTGAGAATTTTCATCATCCGAACGCGCAAGCTAGACTTGCCCATCTGCCGCGAGTTCAACACATAGCAATATTCCCCCTGTTTCAATCCATCATACAATTCATCATCAGCTTGGCGTTTCACATAGGTGGGGTGTTGATACTTTAAGCTGCCGCCAATTTTATAATAATTTTCTGTTCTGGTTAATACACTCATAGTCTAAATTCTGCTATTTTTTTATTCTTGTGTAGGGGCGGGTTTCACTGCTATCGTTTCTTCCTTCACCCAGATGTAACGAAACCCGCCCTGACTAAATTGCAAATTTTGTGACAAATGACAAATGACAAATGACTAATTAAAATGTTCTCGAAAATACTGCCGATACAATTGACATCGGGGTGTAACCTGATTCCCCTGCTGTTCAATTAACCCCATACTATGTAACTTATACGCCTGCATTGTATCTAATGGCACAGGTTCAGTTGCATTTACCACCTTTTCCAGGGCGTTAGCTAGTTCTGGATGTTCTTTCAACGTGGCTAAGTGGTGACGCAAATGTTGACTATAGATTCCCGCATCTGTAGCCGCATCTTGTAATAACTCATCCAATGTAATCTGTTCAGTTGCCAGTTTATAAAGTGCCAATCGCACTAAATAAGGATGTCCGCCCACCTTTGCCAGTAACGGTACAAGCCCTTCACTACCAATTTGCAAATTCCAATCCAGAGAATGACGCTGTGCCAAATTTTCTACTTGTTGAGACGTCCATTCCGCTAATGGCACAGGTAAACCAACATTAAATGGAGATTGATTAATATCTAATGAGCCATAATCTTCCGTGCTATGAACCACCACCAAGCGTAGTTGTTCCCATAGTTCGAGATTATTGGCTTCTTCATGCCAACTGCGGATGAGTGGGAAGAAGTGCGTGGCAATATCGGGATATTGAAATACTCGGTCTACTTCATCCAGGGCTAAAACCAAGGGACTCTCTGCTTGTGCCAAAAGCATTTCAAAATAGCGAGTACAACTGAGCATACTGCCTCGGTCTTCATTCCAATAATCAGACAGCACCGCCGCAGGGTTTAATTTATCGCTAATACAGGCACAAAAACAGCGCAGAAACTTATCCAAGTCACTAAATTTTGCCTGCTCAATTTGTCGCAGATTTAAACGGACGGTGCGATAATCTTGCGTCTCAGCATACTCAATAATTCTATCCAAGAGGGAAGTTTTTCCCATCTTGCGCGGCGCTTTAATCCGAATCAGCGCCCCAGGTTGCAAAATTGTCTGATAACAATCGGTTTCAATGGGAGGGCGTTCTACATAGAACTGAGAACGTAGGGGTACAGGTCCATTGGGATATTCTATCTTCGATGAGGATACAGGTTGCGATTTTCTGAAGTATTCTCGGGTTAAGGCTTCCCGAAAATTGGTTTTGCTAACTTTCTCGGATAATACCTCAGACAGCTTACGCCATAACTGGGGTCCGACATCTCCTCGAATGTAATTGACGGTGAAGTTATGCTGTTCGGCAATTTGCTCATAACTGTAGCCCTCCCAAGCGCTGTGCAAGACTTTTTCTTCTACATCACTCAGGTAGCTACCCGTTGTGCGATACAAGCCTTGGTTAGCCGTTTGTTTAATTTGATGCCAAGTTGGTTGTGATTGGGAATCCATGGCGAAAGTTAGCGCTGTTCCTTGCTCTGAAATTTTATCAAATTTATTTGTTTTGGCAGCCGTGTTGAGTCATAACCTGACTTTTTCCGAGATTTTGCGCCAAACTTAGTCAATTTCCATAATTTTCCATAAAACATCATATATAGCGAACACAATTTTTAAGCATAATTACCTTAAGTTTACCAATTGTACGGTTTTCAGCCTCATTCATATAATAACAGTCATACAAATAGAGTTAAGGAACGTCAATTCTAAGACCTCCTTAATGAAATCGATGTTTCGCGATCGCACAATTATATTAAAGGAGTAACTATGACACGTCCAACAGGTGTTACCATTCTTGCCGTGCTGCAAATGATTTGTGCTTTGCTCGGTGTCATGGTCAGTTCTGTTGCCCTCTTTTTGCGGGGGATATTGGCAACGGGTTTTTGGACTATTTTGGTTATGTTCGGTGATAGTTCGAGTGATGCTCAGGTAACTGGCATGGCACTACTGATGATCATCCTACCGATTATTGCTTTAATCGTGAGTATACTCGCGTTATTTGCCAGTTTTGGACTGTTTATCCTCAAAGGCTGGGCGTGGACATTAACCCGTGTTCTTCAAGTTATTAGTATTATCGTTAATGGGGTGTATGTATTTATGGGAGAAAATGCCGGAGCTGCTATTTTTAGTATTGTTATTTCGGCGGTGATTATTTACTATTTGCATCGCCGGAATGTTAAGTTAGCCTTTAATAAAGTCTAGTCAAGTGTTTTTAGACGTAGGGTGGGCAAGAGTGATACAGCAAGGAAGCGCTGAGGCTATCATCTTTGCTCTTGCCCACCTTCTTTTTCGGTTAACTACCACTGATAATCGCCAACAGGCATAAATGAATTGGAAATCTGGGCAACGATCGGATCAAATTCAGGTTGCAGGGAGCGATCGTAGTTTAGCCTTAATTCAAGAATATCATTATCAGGCTTGGTTAGCAGCTTGTTTAATTTGATACCAGGTTAATTGCGATTGCGACTCCATGGCGAAAGTTAGCGCTGATCCTTGCTTTAAAATTTTATTA
Organism: Coleofasciculus sp. B1-GNL1-01; assembly: GCF_040220235.1. Lineage (NCBI taxonomy): Bacteria > Bacillati > Cyanobacteriota > Cyanophyceae > Coleofasciculales > Coleofasciculaceae > Coleofasciculus > Coleofasciculus sp. B1-GNL1-01. Next base: position 1,792 of record NZ_JAVJTO010000101.1, on the reverse strand, counting down.
GATTTATTGTTTTCGGGAGCCGTTTTCAGCCATAACCTGATTTTTTCTGAGATTTTACGCCTAACTTGGTCAATCTTGCTTAAGTTTTACCCAAAAAAACATAGTTTCAATAAATTTCACCTTAATAGTTAGGCATAATTTCCTTAATTTTACCGATTGCATGGCTTAAGTCTTAGTTGTATACTGGCAGGCAGAAAAAAATGGATTTAAGGAGAGTTAATCCTAGACATCCTTAACTAAACCAACTTTTCGCGATCGCCCAATTATGTAGAGGAAGTAACCATGAGCCGTCCAACAGGTGTTACGATTCTTGCGGTGCTGCAACTGATTTCTGGTTTGCTGGGTACTTTATTCAGTGCTATTGCCCTCTTTTTTGGCGGGTTAATAGCGGCTGGAGGTGCTGTATCCGGTGATGCTCAGACAGCAGGCGCTGGCGGGGCACTGATCATCATTACGATTATTTCTTTAGTCTTGAGTATCCTGGCGTTGATTGTCAGTTTTGGACTGTTTACTCTCAAAGGCTGGGCTTGGACTTTAACATACGTCCTTCAAGCCATTAGCATTCTTGTTAATGTCGTGAATGTATTTATGGGAGAAAATGTCGGGGGTGCTATTTTTAGCATTGTCATTTCGGCAGTGATTATCTACTATTTGAATCGCCCGAATGTCAAGTCAGCCTTTGGTCAAGCGTAAGATGATTCTAGATGTAGGGTGGGCAAGAGTAATAAAGCTGGGAAACGCTGATGTTATCGTATTTTTATTGCCCACCTTCTTTTTCAGTTAACTACCACTGATAATCACCAACGGGCATAAATGAATTGGAAATCTGGGAAACGATCGGATCAAATTCAGGTTGTAGAGAGCGATCGTAGTTTAGCCTTAATTCGAGAATGTCATTGTTGTACAGAAAGGTTTTGGTGTAAAAAACCTCTCCACCTTGATACCCAGAAATGACGAACCAATTATCCTGCTGAGTTTTATAAGTCACCCGACCCGTTTCTTGATAGGCTTGTAATTGATTTTGATACACTTCATTTAAACTTCGCTGGGGAACATTGTGAGAACCACTGACTGTCATATTAATGCTGCCTTGGGGCGAAACAAAGGAACGACCATCATTATTTTGAGGTGGCGGTTGTTGGTTGAGGAGATCTTCCGGATACCTAACCACATATTCAAAGCGGTTGTTGTAATAGGTGTCATAATTAACGTTATCTTCGGTAGGGATATTAATCGCATATTCAACGGGATGAGACTGAGGCACAGGTTGAGTTGATAAATCGTCGCGATCGCGTGTCGTTGCTTGACTTAAGGGAGATAGTCCTAATGTTAATAAAATGACGCCAAAGGCTGTGGTTAAAGTTTTCATATCCTGCTCCGATAATTTCCATCATTTTTATCCTACAATTACTAAAAAACAATTACTTCTATCTGTAGCTATAGATTTGTACGTGGGATTAGTTCAAAAAATTACTGAATTACATTTTCAAGTGCCGAATGGGGGTTCTAAGTAGTCGGACACAATTAAAGTTAACGGTTGAGATGAGAGAATAGGCAACAGCTCATTTGGCAACAGTAAGGGTTTGAGGCATGATGGGAGGGAAACCCTGAACTTCGACAGGCTCAGTTGCCGCGCTCACGCCGAAGTCCGAGGTGTTGCCTATTGCCTATTGCCTATTGCCTATTGCCTATTGCCTATTGCCTATTGCCTATTGCCTATTGCCTATTGCCTATTGCCTATTGCCTATTGCCTATTGCCTATTGCCTATTGCCTATTGCCTATTGCCTATTG